>NZ_NFIB01000002.1:0-158414 GCF_002159385.1 Flavonifractor sp. An52 | reverse complement strand
ATAAAATGGTATCTAAAGAACCAAAGTTCTTCAAATCATCTTATCGAAGCTTAATTCATAGCTTCAAAGAAATCAATTCAAGAGCCTTCCTTCAAGCTTCGCTTGTCAGAAGGACTTCTCGTCCTTTCTGGTGCTTCGTGTTTCTTTCACGTTGTTTAATTTACAAGGTACACGCTCTTGTCAGCCACTCGGGCTGACGTGCTATTTATTTTAGCACACTCTGTTTCGCTTGTCAAGAACTTTTTTCAAGTTTTTTCAGGGCTTTTTAGCCCCGAACCGCTTGTTTCGGTTCTTTTTCAAGCTCGTTCGTGCCTTCCGGCGCGAACTTATTTAGTTTACCACGCACACTCGCGTTTGTCAAGCACTTTTTTCTGTTCCTTCTCAGAAAGACCGTCCGGGTTCCCCTCGGTTTCTTCCGATTTTGGTCAGATTTTCATGCTCTCTCGCAAGGCGCTCAGATAGAATATCACTCTCGCCCCCATTTGTCAACACCTTTTTTCACTTTTCTTTCGATTTTTTGCGCCGCTCCAAACACTACCTATATATAGTAGAAAATCAGAGCCTTACCCACAAGATGCCCCCCTACTCTCTCTTGCGGAACAGAGAGATGACAAACAGCAGCAGCGGAACGCCCAATCCAAAGAGAATACTCCCCCACAGCACCGGACCTTCCAGAGCCCGATCCAGGGCAAAGGCGTCGGGAAAGAGCCAGATGGCCCCTGCCGCAGCCGCCAGAATGATGGGCAGCACAGCGGTGCTTCTTTTCTGAATTGCAAACCCTTTCTGGGCCAGTTCCGAACAGGCACAGGCCAACAAGGATAGCAGGGCCAGGTCGGCCAGTACCCACAGGGCAATGATGACCGACTCCATCCGCTGGAAGGTGCCCTCAAAGCCAATGCCTTTTACCATCATAAAGAATGGCGTGTCCATACGCCCGGCCAGTCCGGGCCCGAAATTGCCCAGGCATACCACTTGCAGCGCAGTCAAGGTAAGGCACAGGCCCACCGCCCAGCGCAGGATCTTTCGCCGGCTGCCCGCCTCAGGCACCACATGGCCCCCCAGGCAGGTGGCGAAGACCACATAGCCCAGCAGGCCCAGCACCGGCAGGGTGGCCCAGCCCACTGCGGGCAGGTCCTCCACCCACACGGGCAGCAGATTGGCGGTATCCACCTGAAAGGCACCCAGCAGCAGGGACAGGGCCAGCCCGGCGGCCAGGGTGAGGAAGAACACCTCTCCCGCTCGGGCCAGGGCACGCACCGGCTTGCGGACCAGCCAGAAGGTTACCCCCAGCAGGGCCAGCAGAAAGAGCACCATAGGGGCGTTGCGGTAGCTGATGGTAAGAAAGCGCAGGGCCACCTGCCGGGCGTTGGCCGCCAGCAGGTAGAGCCCCCAGAAGAGATAGAGGAGGCACAGAACACGCCCCAGGACGGGGCCAAGCAGCCGCCGGGCCGCATCGGGCAGCCCGCCCTCCCCCGGCCCACCCCGGAACAGCCAACACAGCAGCCAGCACAGGCCCAACAACACCGGCAGCGCCATAAGGGTGGCCAGCCAGCCCCCTACCCCCGCCTGCCGGGCGGTGCTGCCGGGCAGCAGTTGAATGGCGGGGGACAGCAGAGCCGCAAAGGTCAGGGTCAGCAGCTGCCGCAGAGAAATGCGGTCGTCCGGCATGGTGTCACCTCCTACATATAATAGTTATTACCCGTCGGCGTGGTAGCTGCGCTGGATCACCGCTTCGGCGGTGGCCTCCAGCTTCAGGTCTTTCATGGAATAGCTGCCCAGCAGCGCCTTCTTGTGCCAGGGCACCGCAAAGGCGGCGGATTGGCGCAGACCCAGATAGTCGGCATCCAGCACCCGGGACAGCTCCAGTGCCCGGGCCATCCGCTCCGCCTCCACCCGAGCCAGCTCCGCCTCCAGGGCGTCCAGGGTGGCCTGGTCGGGCATGGCACTCCCCTCCGCCAGATTGGCGTCCACCTTACAGTGTACCTTCAGTCCGGCCAGAGTGTCCCCCTGCCAGATGGGCCGCACCGAAGTGGCGGCCCCCACCACACGCAGGGCGGCGGCGGTGCCGTCGGGGGCCTGTACCTCCACCACGTCGGCGTCCACCTTGCCGAAGATCAGATTGACCCCCAGGGCGGCGTCCCCCTCCGCCCAGCCTACCAGCACCCCATCCTTCAGGATGCCGTAACCGGCGGCGGTCAGCCCGCCGTCCGCCAGCACTGCCGGCAGAAAGGAGGCCCCCTGCCGGTCCAGCTCGGCCAGCACGTCCTTCACCGTCCGGGGCATGGAGTTGGCGGTGAGCCCGGCGTCGTCGGCCAGGGCCTCCAGCCGGTCGGTGGCAGAGCCGTCGGCGGCTGCAGCCTCAATGGCCCGGCCCGCCGTGCCATTGCGCACCACATAGAGGGCGGTCTCCAGGCGCATCTCCACATCCCGCAGCACATAGTCCAGAGAGGGCATAACCCCCCGTTTGGCCAGCCCCTCCCCCAGCAGCAGCTGGGTGACGTGGCCGAAATAGAGGTAGGAGGACCCCTCCCCCTGGAGCTCCAGCACGGCGGCGCTGATGGTACCCGCTTCCCCGGCCACCACCTCAGTCTCCTCCTGAGAGGTGCCGCCGGAGGCGGTGATGGCCACCCCGGCGTCCCCCGCCGTATCCACCCCCAGGGTGCGGATCAGCTCCATGTCCTCGATCTCCCGGGCGTAGGGCAGAAAACCGGAGTACCGGCGGCAGCCGGTGAGCAGGAGCATGAGGAGCAGCACCAACAGAACCTGTTTTTTCACCGCTGTTTCCTCCTGTTCCTGGGTTTGAGGGCGGCAGGCCGGTCCTTGATCTGGGGCATGGGCCGCCGCAGCAGCACGTGCTCCCGGGGCCTGCGGCCGGTACCCACCGCAAAGGGGGTGAGATAGGGCACCCCAAAGCTCTCGATGCCCGCCAGATGGACGATGAGTACCGCCGCGCCCATAACGGTGCCGAAGAGCCCCGCCGCGCTGGACAGCAGCACCAGCACAAACCGCCAGATCCGCAGGGCGCCTCCCAGCTCCTGGGAGGGCATGGTGTACCCGGCGATGCCGGCCACCGCCACCACAATAAGCACCGCCGGGGAGACGATCTTGGCCTCCACCGCCGCCGAGCCCACCACCAGACCGCCTATAATAGAAACCGTCTGGCCGATGGACTGGGGCAGCCGCAGGCCCGCCTCCTGCAGGATCTCAAAGGCGATGAGCAGGACGATGACCTCAAAAGCCGAACGGAAGGGCACGTTCTGCTTGGCCGCAATGATGGACAGGGCCAGTCGGGTTGGGATCATCTCCTGATGGAAGGTGACCATGGCGATATAGAGGGCGGGCAGCAGCAGGGTGGTGAGCATACAGAAGTAGCGCAGCACCGTCAGGGCGGTGGCCAGCAGCCAGTTGGAGGACTTGTCCTGGGGGGCCTGCAAAAAGTTGCCCAGCACCGCCGGAGCCAGATAGCCCAGAGGGATGCCGTCGATGAGGATGCCCACCCTCCCCTGGGCCAGCCCGGCGCAGAACCGGTCGGACCGCTCGGTGTATTGGATGAGGGGAAAGGGGGTGTGGGCGGCGGGCACGATATACTCCTCAATGGCTCCGGTGGAAAACACCCCGTCAATGTCGATGTCCCGCAGCTGGGCGGTCACCTGCTCCACCAGATGGGGATTGGTGATCCCCTCTATATATAGGATATCCACCAGCGTGGCCGACTGGCGGCCTACGATCTGCTCCTGAATCCGCAGCTCCGGGGCCTTCAAATGGCGGCGGACAATGCTGGTGTTGGTACGCACGCTCTCCACAAAGGCGTCCTTGGACCCCTTGAGCACCGTCTCGTTGTCGGGAGCGGACACAGACCGCTTCTCCTCGGTACCCACAAAGCAGGACAGCACCGTGCTTTCCCCGGGAAACAGGAACACGCACCACCCGGCCACCAGGTCAAAGACCACCTGGTCCAGCCTGTCCCGCTCCTCCACCGTCAGGTTGTACAGGGCCCCCTGGCGCATCCGCTCCATCATGGGGGTGGTTCCGGCGCATCGGGCCAGCTCCGGATCCTGGGCCATGGGCCGCAGGAGATAGTCGCTGATGCGCTCCATCCGCACCATACCGCTGAGGTAGCACAGGGTCAAACTGTGCCTGGGGTCCTCCCCCACCCACACCGTCCGGTGGACGAAATCCACGCAGTCCCGGAAGATCTCCTCCAGCCGAGCCAGGGTGATGGCCCCCGGATAGCGGGGCTCCTGCCGGGGGTGGGGATGGGTCTGTCCGTCGGAGCGATCATGGGCCATGGCAAGTCCTCCTTTGTCTGAATGTGCGCATCAACGCTCTCTGCGTTTCCCCATTCAGAGCTCTTTTTTACAGTCCCACGGCTCTGTTTGGGTGAATTTGACGAATTGAACTTTTTTATACTGCCCTGTTTTCGCCTTGTTATACAAACTTGAAGGTAACTGTTGCAATTTTCCAAAAGAATTGATATACTTGAAAAAACTCCCCGGTTCATCTGGTAAACTAGTCACCTTCCGGTAAGTATCCCGCCGCTCCGGTGGAGCAATTCTAACAAAGAGGAGGAGCCCCTATGAAGCCCTTTACCCAAGCCGCCGACGTTCTAGACAAGGAGCTGGCGGACAAGATCGACGGCATCATCTCCGCCCACAACGGGGACGCCACCCAGCTGGTGGGTATCCTGCTGGACGTGGAGGCCGCCGTGGAGCGGCACTACATCCCTGAGTCCGCCGCCTACTATGTGGCCGAGAAGCTTGGCGTCAAGCCCACTCAGGTCTACGATGTCATCTCCTTCTACACCGCGCTCCATTCCAAGCCCCGGGCCAAGTTCACTCTGGAGGTGTGCAACTCCGCCCCCTGCCGGGTGAAGGACAGCGACACTCTGGTGGAGACCCTCAAGCGCCTGCTCAACCTGGAGGTGGGCGAGGTCACCTACGACGGCCGCTTTTCCATCGAGAAGGTCCCCTGCTTCGGGGCCTGCGACGTGTCCCCCGCCGTGCGGGTCAACGGCGTGGTGTACGGCCATCTGGACAGCGAGGAGCGTATCCTGGATATGCTCCAGCAGCTCAATTAAGGGGGTGCCGGTATGAGCAATAAAGTCTGTTTTATCACCCGTAACTTCGGGAAGTACGATCCGGACAGCCTGAAGAGCTACGAGTCCATCGGCGGCTTCACTGCCCTGCGGAAGGCCCTGAAGATGGACGGCAACGAGATCGCCGACGTGCTGGCCGCCAACGGCGTTCAGGGCCGGGGCGGCGCCGCCTATGACATGGGCAAGAAGTGGCGCCAGGCCCGTGAGGTCAAGGGCAAGCACAAGTGCGTGGTGTGCAACGCCGACGAGGGCGAGCCCGGCACCTTCAAGGACCGTGAGCTGCTCACCAACGATCCCTTCCAGCTGCTGGAGGGCATGATCATTGCCGGCTGGTCCGTGGGCGCCGACAACGGCTACATCTATATGCGTGAGGAGTATTCCCACCTGCGTCCCCGCCTGCTGTCCGCCATTGCCCAGTGCGAGGAGGCCGGCTACCTGGGCGACGATATCCTGGGCTCCGGCCTGAACTACCGCATCCACCTCTACTCCGGCGCCGGCGCCTACGTCTGCGGCGAGGGCTCCGCTCTGGCCGAGTCCGTCGAGGGCAAGGCGGGCCGTCCCCGTATGAAGCCTCCCTTCATCAAGCAGTGCGGCGTGTTCCACCTGCCCACCTGCGTCAACAACGTGGAGTCTCTGTCTCTGGTGGCTCCCCTGCTGCTGGACGACGAGGGCTACTACAAGAGCCAGGGCACCGAGGACTGCCCCGGCACCAAGATGATCTCTGTCTCCGGCAACGTGAAGAACCCCGGCGTGTTTGAGGTTCCCTTCGGCATCACCATCCGGGAGATCATCTACGACCTGGCCGGTGGTATGGAGAACCCCGAGTATCCCCTGCGCCTGGTGCAGCTGGGCGGCGCTTCCGGTCGGATCTGCGCTCCCTCCCAGCTGGACACCCCCTACACCTACAAGGGAATGCGGCAGGCCGACCTGACTGCCATCGGCTCGGGCGCCGTGCTGGTGGTGGATGAGCGCACCAGCGTCATCGGCTTCCTCCGCATGACCCAGGAGTTCTTCTCGCACGAGAGCTGCGGCCAGTGCACCCCCTGCCGGGAGGGCAACCGCCACATCGCCATGCTGCTGGATAAGGTGGCCGCCGGCGAGCACACCCAGAAGGATGTGGACACCCTGAAGAAGTTTGCCGACATCATGTCCTGCGCTTCCCTGTGCGGCCTGGGCGAGACGGCTCAATCCGCCCTGCTGTCCGCCATGAAGCGCTTCCCTGAAGTCTTTGCCGTCAAAGAGGAGGTCGCGGTCCGATGAGCAATACGGTACATCTTACCATCAACCATATGCCGCTGGAGGTGCCCGCCGGCACCCGCATCATCGAGGCGGCCAAGATGCTGAACATCGATATCCCCCATCTGTGCTATCACCCCGACCAGACCATCAAGGCCCACTGCCGGATGTGTATGGTGGAGGTCACCGGCCAGCGCAAGCTGCTGGCCGCCTGCTCCACCGTGGTGTGGGAGGGCATGGAGGTCTTTACCGACACCAAGAAGGTGTACGACGCCCAGGTTGGCGTGCTGGACCTGATCCTGGCCGACCACAAGCAGAACTGCCTCTCCTGCGCCCGCAACGGCAACTGTGAGCTGCAGAAGCTGTGCCGCCGGTTCAACCGCCTGCTGCCCGAGCTGCCCGACATCTCCTCCAACGAGCCTCTGCGCATCGACAATCCCTCCATCGTGCGGGACCCCTCCAAGTGCGTCAAGTGCGGCCGCTGCGTAAAGGTGTGCGCCGAGGTCCAGGGCTGCGCCGCCCTCACCGCCGCCAACCGCTCCGGCGACTTCAAGATCACCACCGCCTTTGACCTGCCCATGGACCAGACCGACTGCGTCCTGTGCGGCCAGTGCTCCCTGGTGTGCCCGGTGGGCGCCATCGTGGAGGTGGACAACACCAACGATGTGGTCCGCGCCATTCAGGACCCCCGCAAGCACGTTGTGGTACAGGTGGCTCCCTCCGTCCGCGTGGGTCTGGGCGACGAGTTCGGCCTGGAGCCCGGCGCCATCGTCACCGGCAAGATGGTCACCGCCCTGAAGATGATGGGCTTTGACAAGGTGTTCGACACCAACTTCACCGCCGACCTGACCATCATGGAGGAAGGCAGCGAGCTGCTGGACCGCATCAAGAACGGCGGCAAGCTGCCCATGATCACCTCCTGCTCCCCCGGCTGGGTCACCTACATGGAGAAGCATCACCCCGAGCTGTGCGACAACCTGTCCACCGCCAAGAGCCCCCAGGGTATGTTCGGCGCCGTGGTCAAGACCTACTATGCCCAGAAGATGGGCTGGGACCCCCACGACATCGTGTCCGTGTCCGTCATGCCCTGTACCGCCAAGAAGTACGAGGCCTCCCGTCCTGAGCTGGGCCGGGACGGCTACCGGGACGTGGACTATGTCCTCACCACCCGTGAGCTGGCCAAGCTGATCCGCTACGAGGGTCTGGACCTGTCCGTGCTGCCTGAGAGCGAGTTTGACTCCCCCCTGGGCATCGGCTCCGGCGCCGGCGCCATCTTTGGCGCCACCGGCGGCGTGATGGAGGCCGCCCTGCGTACCGCCTATGAGGTGTACACCGGCCAGACTCTGCCCCGTCTGGAGTTCGAGGACGTCCGCAACGACGTCAACGCCATCAAGGAGGCCACCATTGACCTCAACGGCACCCCGCTGAAGGTGGCTATCGCCAACGGCCTGAAGAATGCCGAGGAGATCATCCGCCGGGTGGAGAGCGGCGAGGCCGACTACATCTTCATCGAGATCATGGCCTGCCCCGGCGGCTGCATCGGCGGCGGCGGTCAGCCCATCGGCACCAACAACGCCGTCCGGGACGCCCGCATCAAGGCCCTGTACGAGATCGACCGGTCCCTGCCTCTGCGTAAGAGCCACGAGAACCCGGAGATCAAGACCATCTATGAGGAGTTCTTCGGCGCGCCTCTGTCCCACCGCTCTCACGAGCTGCTCCACACCCACTATCACGCCCGTCCCAAGAAGCACGACTTCTCTCACCTGAAGTAAGCAGAAGGGTCTGCTGCAAAACCGCTGTCTTACACAAGCCTGTCATTGCGAGCCAGTGCGCACACTGGCGTGGCAATCCGTTTCCCCGGCAAAAGGGGCGGATTCCCACGAAAAACGGCCGCCCACCGGGCGGCCGTTTTTCTCGGAATGACGGGTCTTTGTACCGGCTGCGCAGTTTGCAGCAGGTCCCCATTTTGTCATCCTGAGCGTCAGGGTCGGATCTTTTCTGCCAGTTTGTCTGCCACAGGAAGATTCTTCGCCCCGCTGGGGCTCAGAATGACCGCTGTATTCTATTTTGCAGCAGGCCTTTTTTGTGCTTCACCCTGTAGGGGCGGCCTTTATGGCCGCCCGCCATATCCCCCATCCACGCAAAAAGGCCGGCGCTGACGCGCCGGCCTTTTACCGTATGGACTTACTTCTGCTGGGTCTTGCGCCACTCGTTGAGGACGGCGCAGAACACCAGGGACAGGAAGCTCTCCTCCGCGTTGGCGGAGCGGGAGGTGAGGGCGATGGGCACCTTGGCGCCCACCACAGCGCCGCAGGTGGTGGCGTGAGCGTGGATGAGCCAGCTCTTCACCAGGATGTTGCCGGCGATCAGGTCCTGGGCGATGATGCCGTCGAAGCCGCCGCCGGACCAGGGGCAGTCGTAGTTCTTCAGCCGGCAGGCCTCCTTGGAGATGATGAGGTCGTAGGAGATGGGGCCCCACAGCTCGCAGTCGGCGAAGGGGTGCTGCTTCTGCTCGCTCACCAGGCGCTGGGCCTCGATGGTGTCGGGCATATGGAAGTTGACGTTCTCCACCAGGGCCATCAGGGCCAGCTTGGGATTCTCATAGCCGAAGGCCTTCAGGGCGTCGGCGGTGTTCTTGATGATGGCCTTCTTCTGGGTGGGGTTGGGGCTGACGATGATGGTCATGTCGGACAGAGCCAGCAGCTTGGGATACTCGGGGATGGAGGCCAGAGACACATGGCTCATAAGGCGCTCGGTCCGCAGGCCGTTCTTCTTGTCCAGCACGGGCATCAGGAAGTCGCGGGTGGGCATATTGCCGCGCATGAGGATGTCGCCCTCGCCGCAGTGGATCACGTCGATGGCGGCCTGGGTCACGTTGTGGCCGGGAGCGGTGTCCACCATGGTGTAGGGCTCCTTGTCCAGGCCCAGCTTCTCCAGCTGCACCATGGTACGGGCCCGGTCGCCCACCAGCACGGGCTGCACAAAGCCCTCCTTCTGAGCCTGGAACAGGCCGCGGAGCATATTCTCGCCGTCAGAACCGGCCAGGACCACGCGCAGAGGAGCATTCAGCTTGGGAACACGGCTGATGATATTGTCAAAATTCTTCAATTCCATGGGATGATCCCTCACCTTTCCATTGATGCCGCGCAGCGGCGTTTGTTCTATTATTATACCGGATAGTTTCGGAGAATACAAGGTATTTCCATAGGAATCGGAACAATATTTCCCCTTTTGTTCCGAAGCGTACGCCGCCGCCCGGGGTTTTCCCGGGCGGCGGCAGGGTGGTCTTTTCTTCAGATATCTTTGTTCTGGGGGATATCAGGCAGAGAGTTAAAGCCCTTTTGCAGATCCTCGTCGGTGGGAATATAGTCGGTCATCTTGCCGGTGAGGTAGTTCTCATAAGCAGTCATATCAAAGTAGCCGGTGCCCGTGAGGCCGAAAAGGATGGTCTTGGCCTCGCCGCTCTCCTTACACTTGAGGGCCTCGTCGATGGCTCCCTTGATGGCGTGGGCCGACTCGGGAGCAGGCAGGATGGTCTCCTGCTTGGCAAAGAGCACCGCCGCCTCAAAGACCTTGGTCTGCTCGTAGGCCACCGCCTCCATGTGCCCGTCGTGGTACAGCTTGGACAGGACGGGACTCATGCCGTGGTAGCGCAGGCCGCCGGCGTGGTTGGCGGAGGGAATGAAGCCGCAGCCCAGGGTATACATCCGGGCCAGAGGGGTCA
Source organism: Flavonifractor sp. An52 (assembly GCF_002159385.1). Lineage (NCBI taxonomy): Bacteria > Bacillati > Bacillota > Clostridia > Eubacteriales > Oscillospiraceae > Flavonifractor > Flavonifractor sp. An52. The sequence continues at coordinate 148,359 of NZ_NFIB01000002.1, read as the reverse complement.
CCCTGCCGGTGTCGCAGAAATCGTAGGCGTACTTGCCCCGGGTGAGGGAGGGGCAGGAGGCGGGCTCCACCGCCACGATGCGGGGGTTCTTCACGCCCTTGAGCTTGTCGGCCATAAAAGGGGCGATGAGTCCCCCCAGGTTGGAGCCGCCGCCGGCGCAGCCCACCACCACGTCGGGGTACTCCCCCAGCTGCTCCATGGCGATCCTGGACTCCAGGCCGATGATGGACTGGTGGAGGAGCACCTGGTTGAGCACGCTGCCCAGCACATAGCGCTTCTTGCCTTCGCTGTTGAGGGCGGCCTCCACCGCCTCGGAGATGGCGCAGCCCAGGCTGCCGGTGGTGCCCGGGTTCTCCGCCAGGATCTTGCGGCCTACCTCGGTGAGGTTGGAGGGAGACGGAGTGACGTCGGCGTCAAAGACCCCCATCACCGCCTTGCGGAAGGGCTTCTGCTCGTAGGAGCACTTCACCATAAACACGTCGCAGGTCAGCCCGAAGTAGGAACAGGCCTCGCTGAGGGCGGTGCCCCACTGGCCGGCCCCCGTCTCGGTGGTGACACCGGTGAGGCCCTGCATCTTGGCGTAGTAGGCCTGGGCCACGGCGGAGTTGAGCTTGTGGGAGCCGGAGGTGTTGTTGCCCTCAAACTTGTAGTAGATCCTGGCCGGGGTGCCCAGGGCGCGCTCCAGGTTGTAGGCCCGGATCAGAGGCGAGGGCCGGTACATCTTGTAGACCTCCTGGATCTCCTCCGGAATGTCGACATATTCGGTGGTGCCGTCCAGCTCCTGCTTGGCAAGCTCGGTGCAGAAGATGGGGGCCAGATCGTCCACTCCCAGGCTCTGGAGGGTGGCGGGGTGAAGCATGGGGTCGGGCTGCTCCGGCATGGCCGAGCGCAGGTTGAACCAACGCTGAGGCATCTGGTCTTCGGTGAGGTACAGGCGGTGAGGGATCTTGGTCATGTTCATGCACTCCTTCAAGTTTGGTTTTGCGGGAGAGGGCACGAAAAAACGCCCTCGTCCCAAAGATTCTCTGGGACAAAGGCGTGATAAAAACCTCTGCGGTGCCACCCGGATTGACGCATAGAAACAATGCGCCCGCTCACTTTCGCGTGCCTGCCAGCACACGCTCCCCTGATAACGGGTGGAGTCCCCGTCGCGCTACTCGGTTTCCCTTTCGCAAAGCCCTCAAAAGTCCATTCACCCGGACGCCGCCTGCCGCGATCCCACCACCCGCGACTCTCTGTGAGGCCTTGATACCGGACTACTCCTCTTTCTCATCGGTTTGACGATTTAGTTTGGCATAGTATACCGCCCCTTTTTCTCTTTGTCAAGGGGTAATTTTGATTTTTTTGCGCTACCGGCCCGCCGCCGCCTTGGCGGCGCTTACCCGCTTGCCCGGCTTGTGGCTGCGGCGGAAAGCCTTGGCCGCCTCGCACACCACCACCGGCGTTACCGCCAGACCGGCCACCACCCCCCAGGCCCGTGGGGACAGAGACACAGTGGAGAATACCGTCTGGAGGGGGGGCACCAGCAGCACCGCCAGCTGCATGGCAAGGCCGATCAAAAAGGCTTTGTTCATAGCCGGGTTGGAGGTCACTCCCAGCCGGAAAAGGGACGCCTCCTCACTGCGCACGTCAAAGGCGTGGAAAAGCTGACACAGGGTCAGGGTAGCGAAGGCCATGGTGTTGCCCGCCGCCAGGGAGCAGCCCGGCAGCACCCAGGCCCCCAGCACATAGGCCGCCAGGGTGAGGGCCCCCACCATCACCCCCTGCCAGGCCAGCCGGAAGGCAAAGCCGTGGGCAAAGAGGGACTCCCCCGCCTGCCGGGGCGGCCGGTCCATCACCCCCGGCTCCACCGGCTCCACCCCCAGGGCCAGAGCGGGCAGGGAGTCGGTAACCAGATTGAGCCACAGCAGCTGGACCGGGGCCAGGGGCATCTCCGGAAACCGGAACAGGGTAGCCAGAGCAATGGTCAGAATCTCCCCGATGTTGCAGGAGAGCAGATAGTGGATGGCCTTTTTGATGTTGGCGTAGATCCCTCTCCCCTCCTCCACCGCTGAGACGATGGTGGCAAAGTTGTCGTCGGTGAGGATCATATCCGCCGCCCCACGGGCCACGTCGGTGCCTCCCTTGCCCATGGCGCAGCCGATGTCGGCAGCCTTGAGGGCGGGGGCGTCATTAGTGCCGTCTCCGGTCATGGCCACCACCTTCCCCCTGGCCTGCCAGGCCTTTACAATCCGTAATTTATGTTCTGGAGATACCCGGGCGTATACCGCGAATTTGTCCACTTCCTCCTCCAGGGCGGGCTGGGGCAGAAAATCCAGGTCCTCGCCGGTGAGGGCCCGGTCCCCATCCCGGCAGATGCCCAGCTCTTTGGCCACCGCCACGGCGGTAAGCTTGTGGTCACCGGTGATCATCACCGGCCGTACCCCCGCCCTGTAGCACTGGTCCACCGCCCGGCGCACCTCCGGCCGGGGCGGGTCCATCATGCCCAGCAGCCCCACGAAGGTGAGGCCCCGCTCCAGGCTGTCGCTGTCCAGACTATGGGGCAGCCCCTCTATATCCTTGTAGGCCACTCCCAGCACCCGCAAAGCCTTGCCCGCCATGGCCTCGTTGCGGGTGGTGATCCGCCGCAGGGCGCTCTCGGCCAACCGGCACCGGCGGGCCAGCACATCGGGAGCGCCTTTCACCATCACCCGGTATCCCCCGCCCGGCTTACTATGTACCGTGGTCATGAGTTTTCGTTCGGAATCAAAAGGAATTTCCCCTTTTCTGGGCCATTCCTCCCCTAATTTATTCTTATCCAGTCCAGCCCGTGCTGCTGCCTCCACCAGGGCGGCCTCGGTGGGATCGCCGGTACACACCGGGCTCTTCCCCTTCCAATTCAGCTCGGCATCACCGCACAGGGCCCCGATGGTGAGGGCCAGATCCCGCTCCCCCTGGGAGGGCGTCCAGATATCCACCACCGTCATTTTATTCTGGGTCAAGGTGCCTGTTTTGTCGGAGCAGATCACCCCGGCGCACCCCAAAGTTTCCACCGCAGGCAGCTTTTTGACGATGGCCCGCCGCTTGGCCATGCGGCTTACCCCCAGGGCCAGCACGATGGAAATGATGGCGGGCAGGCCCTCAGGGATGGCGGCCACCGCCAGAGATACGGCGGTGAGGAACATTTCCAGCAGATTCCGCCCCTGGAGCAGCCCCACCCCGAACATCACCGCGCACACGCACAGGCACAGGAAGGACAGGGTCTTGGAAATCTCCCCCATCTTCTTCTGTAAAGGTGTTTCGCTTTCCCCCTTATCCATCAAGAGACCGGCGATATGACCCACCTCGGTATCCATTCCGGTGGCGGCTACCAGACAGGTGGCCCGGCCCCGGGTGACCACCGTGGCGGAGAGGAGCATATTGCGCCGCTCTGCCAGGGGGGTGTCGGCGGGCAGGGGTCCCAGGGCTCCCTTGTTTACCGGGGCGGACTCGCCGGTCATGGCGGATTCGTCAGCCTGGAGTCCTGCCGCCTCCAGGATGCGGCAGTCGGCAGGCACCAGGTCCCCCGCCTCCAGACGGATCACGTCGCCGGGCACCAGCTTGTCCGCCTCCACCCGGGTCAGCACCCCGTCCCGCAGGGCGTGGGCCGCCGGGGCGGACATCTGGCTCAGGGCCTCCAGCGCCTTGCGGGCGCTGTCCTCCTGGGACAGGGAGATAATGGCGTTCACCGCCACGATGCCCAGAATAATGGCGGCGTCCAGCCAGTCCTCTCCCCCGCTGGCCCACAGGGACAGGGCCGCTGCCGCCAGCAGCACCAGGATCATGGGGTCCTTCAGCTGGCCCAGCAGCCGGGCCAGGAAGGACTTGTCCTTCTTGTGGGCCAGTTTGTTGGGCCCGTGGGCCACCAGCCGCCGGGCGGCCTCCGCCCCGGTCAGTCCGCCCTGATTGCTTCTCAATTCCTCCAGCGCCCGCTTGGCGCTGCACGCATACCACTGTGTCATGGTGACCGCTCCTCGCCTGTTTGTTTTCCAGCTTTTGGATACAGTATAGCAGGCCTGTCCCCCGGAATTGAGGGAAACCTGGCGGGGCGGACACGCAAAAAGCGGCCCCCGCGTGATGCGGGGGCCGCTGGAGACTGTCGAAAAAGTGGCACACCACTTTTTCGAGGGGGGTGCAGTCTGCCGCGCGCAGGGCCTGTCCGCTGGAGGCGGACAGGCCCCACACTTGCAGCCTGAGAAGTGTTTTCATCCACGCACAGGTCGCGGCTGAAAACGGATTTGACTTTATTCGCGCCTGCGGGCGCGAACTCTGCGAGGCTTTTTTCGCAAACGGAAGCGGCCCCCGCGTGATGCGGGGGCCGCTGGATTCATTGTGCGATCTCCCAATAGGCAAACTGGAAGAACAGATTCTGCTGGGTGGGCGTCATATTGGAGACGGCGTTCCACTGGGAGAGCACGGACCAGTTTTTGAAGCAGATCACCGCGAAGGGTGGCTCCTCCGCCAGCCGGGCGTAGAGCTGACGGGCGCTCAGGTCCCGGCTCTGGCCGTTGGTGGCCCGATAGGTCTGGAGCAGCTGGGCGGCCTGAGTGTCGCTGTAACCTCCGTAGTTGAGGGAGCCTCCGGCGGTGATAAGGGCGGTGAGATCAAAGTCGGCGGTAAGCCGCACCTCCCCCAGGTAGAGGTCAAAGTTCCCGCTCTGAAGGGCGGAGACATAGGCGTCCCAGTCCAGCTTGGTGAGGGTGGCCCGGATGCCCAGATCGTTGAGGCCGTTGACCAGATGCTGAGCCGCCGCCACCCGGTCCTGATTTTCGGCGGACACCACCAGCTCCAGGCTGAGTGTCTGCCGTCCGTTGACCCAGCCGCTGTCGGTGGCAGTCCAGCCCGCGGCGGTGAGGGCCTCGGCCACCGCCTGGGAGGAGTAACTGAGGGCGGAGGCCTGATCCTCATGGTAGAGGGCGCTGCCGGGGTGGACCGGCAGGGCGGCAGGCTGGGCGTGGCGGGAGAAGATGGCGGTGGATACCGACTCTCGGTCAAAGGCCCGCAGCAGGGCCTTCCGCACCCCGGCGTCGGCGCAGGGGCCGCTGACGGTGTTGAAGCCCACATACACCATGGTGGAGGTGGGATAATCCAGGGTATCAAAGGAGCCGGAGAAGCCCAGGGCATTGGTGGCGGTCAGGTCGGTGGACACCAGGGAGATCTCCTTGGTGTCGAAGGCGTGGATCAAATCGTCTGCCTCCTGAATGGCCTGGAGAGGAATGGTGTCCACCGGCAGCTTCTCCCCCTGCCACCAGCTTCCGTTGGCGGTGAGGGACAGGTCGTTGCCGCTGCCGGTGAGCACATAGGGCCCGGTGCCCAGCGGGGTGCCGCCGGTCACCTTGACGATGGGGATGTCCAGCAGGGCTGGCAGGGACCCGTTGGCCCGGGTCAGGGTCACGGTCACCGTTCCCTCTCCCGCCGTGATGGCGCCAATGTCGGCAAACCGGGCGGAATAAAGGGTGCTGGAACGGGCGGTCTCCAGGGAGGAAACCACCTCCGCCGAGGTGAGGGGGCTGCCGTCGGAGAAGGTGACGCCGCTGCGCAGGGTGAAGGTCCAGGTCAGCCCATCCTCCGAGGCGGTATAACCGGAACACAGCACCTGACTGACCTCAAACTGCTGATCCAGGGCAAACAGTCCCTCGTACATCAGCCCGCCCAAAGACAGGTTGGTGCGGTTGCCGCCGGTGATGGGGTGGAACCCGGCCTGAGGGTAGCAGGCCAGGGTAAATTCCGCCGTCTCAGAGGTTGGGGCGGCGGAGACGGTGGGTTCCGGCGTGGGGGTAACCTCCGGCTCCGGCCCGCCGGTACAGCCCGCCAGGACCAGGCAGAGGGCGGCCCCCAGAGCAGCCAGAATCCGTCGTGTTCGTTTGTTCAAGGGCAGCCCCTCCTGTCTCAATAGGAAAGGGCGGGCGGCTCATCACCGCCCGCCCCTGTGATTTGATTATAACAGTGCGATCATTGCCGCCTGGCTGCCCCGTTCTCCGTGGGTCACACGATGGGACCAGTATTTCTCCGGCAGGCAGGCGGTACAGTCGCCGGACACGGCGATGTGCTCGGGGTCCAGACCGGCGTTCTCCAGCCGCTTGGCGTTGAGAGCCTTCAGATCCACATGGAACTTGCCGGTGGGCAGCACCTGGATGCAGTGGAGGGCGGAGGCCCCCATGGCCTCGGTCATAGCGTTGGGCACGTCCTCGTGGGTCTCAAAGCAGCACTTGGAGATGCCGGGGCCGATGGCGGCCAGAATGTCCAGCCGGTCGCAGCCGTAGCAATCCACCATCCGCTCCACCGCTTTGGCGGCGATACCCAGAGCGGTGCCCCGCCAACCGGCGTGGACCGCCCCCACCACCCGGCGCACCGGGTCGTAGAGCAGAATGGGCAGGCAGTCGGCGGTAAAGACGGTGAGCACCACGCCGGGGATGTCGGTGACCAGGCCGTCGGCCTGCCAGGGCTCCGGCTCATCCAGGGCAATGCCCAGGTCGGCGGTGGTGACGGAGCGCACCGTGTCCCCGTGGACCTGGCTGGCGCACACCACACCCTTCACATCGGCGCCGATGGCGGCGCAGAAGCGGCGGTAATTCTCCGCCACTTTGTCCGGCTCGTCTCCCCGGTTCATGCTCAGGTTGAGGGAGGCAAACTTCCCCTCCGACACCCCGCCCAGCCGGGTGGAAAAGCCGTGGGCCACTCCGCCGGCGGCCTCAAAGCCGTCGCAGGACAGATAGAGCAGGCCATTTTTGTTGTGTTCGATGATGTTCATGGAGTCCTCCATCCGGAAATCGAAATCCGTTTTTCCGGAAATTCATTTTTCGGAAAAACACCACGACCCGCGCCGCGGGGCGCGAAACCGGGGGTATCGAGCCAAGTCGCCGGCGTTTTGCCGGCACGCAGGCTCGTATCTAGGGGGTCGGAGGCGCCGGGGGCGCCTCCGATAGAAGTCCAGCGCAGCCACACTTCACTTTTGGGATACCCCCTGGACGGTCCTCAGTCCTCTTCGTGCATCCCGCAGCACTTCTTGTACTTCTTGCCGCTGCCACAGGGGCAGGGATCGTTGCGGCCGGGCTTCTTGCCCTTCTTGACGGGCTGCTTCTTTACGGTGCCGTCGGCGCCGGCGCTCTCGCCGGTGACCTTGGCCACCCGCTCGCGCTTGACGGTGGAGCCCACCTGCACCCGGGCCAGGAAGATCCGGCGGAGGGTCTCCTCCTGGATGGCGGCGATCATGCGCTCGAACATCTCGTAGCCCTCGCGCTTGTACTCCACCACAGGGTCGTTCTGGCCGTAAGCCCGCAGGCCGATGCCCTGACGCAGCTCCTGCATGGCGTCGATGTTGTCCATCCAGTACTCGTCCACCACCCGGAGCATCATCACCCGCTCCAGCTCACGCATGAGGGGCTCGCCCAGCTCGGCTTCCTTCTTGCTGTAGACCTCGGTGGCCTTCTCCAGCAGCAGCTCCTCCAGCTGGGAGGCGTCGTACTTCTGCAGCTCCTCGTCGTCGAACTTGTAGTCCTCGGGGGTGAGGAACAGCCCTCTGAACTGGGCGCACACCTCCCGCCAGTTCTCGGCGTCCATGTGCTTCTGCTCGCCCATGTGGGCCGCCACCTCGTTGGAGATGACGGTGGAGAGCATGGTCTGGACAGCCTCCTTCAGGTTCTCGCCGTCCAGCACCTTGCGGCGCTGCTCATAGATGACCTTACGCTGGGTGTTCATCACGTCGTCGTACTCCAGTACCGTCTTACGGGTCTGGAAGTTGCGGGACTCCACCTGCTTCTGGGCGTTCTCAATGACGTTGGACAGCATCTTGGAGTCCAGGGGGGTGTCCTCATCCATACCCAGCCGGTCCATCATGCCCATGACCCGCTCGGAGCCGAACAGGCGCATGATGTCGTCCTGGAGGGAGAGGAAGAACCGGCTCTCGCCGGGGTCGCCCTGACGGCCGGCACGGCCCCGCAGCTGGTTGTCGATGCGGCGGGACTCGTGGCGCTCGGTGCCCAGAATGAACAGGCCGCCGGCGGCACGGACCTTCTCGGCCTCCTCCTTGATCTCGTCCTTATACTTGGCCTCCGCCTCGGTAAACATCCGGCGGGCCACCAGGATCTCCTGGTTGTCGGTGTCGGCAAAGCCGGTGGACTCGGCGATGAGCTCGTCGGACAGTCCGGCCTTCCGCAGTTCGGCCTTGGCCAGGAACTCGGCGTTGCCGCCCAGCAGAATATCGGTACCACGGCCAGCCATGTTGGTGGCCACGGTGACGGCGCCCAGCTTACCGGCCTGAGCCACGATCTCGGCTTCCTTCTCGTGGAACTTGGCGTTCAGCACGTTGTGGCGTATGCCCTTGCGCTTGAGCATCTCGGAGATCTGCTCCGACTTTTCGATGGAGATGGTGCCCACCAGCACAGGCTGGCCCTTGGCGTGGCACTCCTCGATCTGCTTGACAATGGCCTTGTACTTGCCGGCCTCGGTCTTGTACACCACGTCGGGGTGGTCGATGCGGGCCAGAGGCTTGTTGGTGGGGATCTCCACGATGTCCAGGGAGTAGATGGTACCGAACTCCTCCTCCTCGGTCATGGCGGTACCGGTCATACCGGACAGCTTGTTGTACAGGCGGAAGTAGTTCTGGAAAGTGATGGTGGCCAGAGTCTTGGACTCACGGGCCACGGTGACCCCCTCCTTGGCCTCGATGGCCTGATGGAGGCCCTCGTTATAGCGGCGGCCGTACATGAGGCGGCCGGTGAACTCGTCCACGATGATGACCTCGCCGTCCTTCACCACGTAGTCGATATCCCGCTTCATCAGGCCCCGGGCCTTAATGGCCTGGTTGATGTGGTGGGACAGGGTGGTGTTCTCGGGATCGGCCAGGTTCTCGATCTGGAACTGCTGCTCAGCCTTGGCAATACCACGGGCGGTGAGGGTGACGGTGCGGGCCTTCTCATCCACGATGTAGTCGGCGTCCACGTCCGGGTCCTCTTCCTCCTTGGTGTCCACCTTGGCCACCCGCTGGCCCTTCAGGCGGGCCACGAAGGCGTCCACAATGGTGTACAGCTGGGTGGACTTGTCACCCTGGCCGGAAATGATGAGGGGGGTACGGGCCTCGTCGATGAGGATGGAGTCCACCTCGTCCACGATGGCAAAGGCGTGGCCCCGCTGCACCATCTCGGTGGCGTAGATGCACATATTGTCCCGCAGGTAGTCGAAGCCGAACTCGTTGTTGGTGCCGTAGGTGATGTCGGCGGCGTAGGAGGCCTTGCGGTCCTTGGGCTGGATGTCGTGGATCACCAGACCCACGGTGAGGCCCATGAAGCGGTAGACTTTACCCATCCACTCGGAGTCACGCTTGGCCAGGTAGTCGTTGACGGTGACGATGTGGACACCCTCGCCGGCCAGGGCGTTGAGGTAGGCGGGCAGGGTGGCCACCAGGGTCTTGCCTTCGCCGGTCTTCATCTCGGCGATACGGCCCTGATGGAGGATGATGCCGCCGATGAGCTGCACCCGGTAGGGCTTCATACCCAGCACACGCCAGGCCGCCTCCCGGCAGGCGGCAAAGGCCTCGGGCAGGATATCGTCCAGGGTCTCGCCATTGGCCAGACGCTCTTTAAATTCAGGAGTCTTGGCCTTGAGCTGCTCATCGGTGAGCTTGGAGTACTCCTCGTCCAGGGCCTCGATCTTGTCCACGATGGGTTTGATGGCCTTGAGCTCCTTGGCGGAGCTGGTGCCGAACAGCTTTTTCAACAGTCCCATGTGATTGTTTCACCTTTCTGATCTTCCACAGCGCAAAACGCGGCTGTTGACATTGATTCAGTTTCCTAGTATAGCATAACCCCTGAAAAGAAAAAAGAGTAAATTGTGAACAAATTGCATGATCTACCCTTTTCTGTTCCAGATCGCGGGTCTTATTCTCTTTATGCAAAAAGTGTGCAATTCCGCACACCTGCCGGTGGAGAAACTATGATACACTCTTTCCAAGTCCCCGACCGGGTAGTATAATGGATGACAGTTACCTTTTTATAAATTGTTTCTATCCCATAAAGAAAGGAGGGGCGCTGTGAAAACCACGGATGAACTGCGCAATGCCATCCGCTCGTCCTCGGATCCCGCCATGCTGGCGGGGGGCGCCTTTACCCCGCCGGACTATACTTTTTACTTATACGGCCTGCTGGAGCGGCGGGGCTGGCTGGTGAAGGACGCCATCCGGGCCTGCTATCTGGAGCGGTCCTACGGCTACCAGCTCTTTAACGGCACCCGTCCTCCCACCCGCACCTTTTTGCTTCGGCTGGCTCTGGCCCTGGACCTGGGGGAGGAGGAGACCCAGAAGCTGCTCACCCGCTGCGGCAAGGCCTCCCTCTATCCCCGCAGCCGGTTTGACGCGGCGGTGCTCTACGGACTGACCCACCACCTAACCCTGGAGGAGACCGACGAGCTGCTCCTCTCTCTGGGAGAAGGGGGGCTTCTGTGAGCCGCACCGAGGATTTTTGTCAGGACTACAAGCAGGTGGTGGACAGCCTGGAACTGCCCGACCGTATCGCCCTCGTCTACCGGCCGGAGGCCTGTCTGGCGGAGCGGGAAAGCCGCAGCGTGTGGCTCCTCCGCCGCCGGTGCGACGAGGCTCCCTATGTGCTCAAGATTGCCCGGGAGGGGGGCGAGGACCTAGAGGAGGAGTTCCGGCTGCTCACTCAGCTCTACCCCGCTCTGGCGGGCCGTGTGCCTTTGGCCACCGACTGCTTCCGGCAGGAGCAGACCGTCTATCTGGTCCGCAGCTACCTGCCCGGGGAGTCTCTGACCCGTTATCTGGACCGCACCGGCCCCTGTGACGAGGCAAGCTGCCGTCAGATGGGGCTGAAGCTTTTATCCCTGCTGGACCAGCTCCACCGGATGGACCCGCCCATCATCCACCGGGATATCAAGCCGGACAACATCATTATAGGACCCGACGGAGATGTGGGGCTCATTGACTTCGGCATCGCCCGACAGTACAAGCCCCACCGGGACAGCGACACCCGCATTATGGGCAGCTCGGTCACCGCCGCCCCCGAGCAATACGGCTTTGCCCAGACCGACGAGCGCACCGACCTGTACGCCCTGGGCGCCACCCTGATTTGGACCCTCACCGGCTCCTACGACCGGGACAGTCTGGAGGCGGCTCCGGTATCCCGGCAGCTGAAGGGGGTCCTGCGCAAATGCACTGCCTTCAGTCCCGACGACCGCTACCCCACCGCCGCAGCGCTGAAGGAGGGGCTGGGCGGCAAGGCCCGCGGGAGGCAGCGCAAACTCGTAGCGGCGGTCTGTGCCCTGGCCCTGTGCCTGGGCGGCGTGGGGGCCGTGGCCCTGCCCCGGATGCAGGGGGTTCAGCCGGTGGAATTTTCCTCCTACTGCCTGGAACTGGCGGTGCGGGAGGAACTGGACCGCCCCGACGGGGAGATCACCTACGGCGACCTGAAGCAGGTGGAGCGGCTGGCTCTGCTGGGCAATGAGGTGCTGGAGGACCCCTCGTCCTACTCCTATTATATGAATGATATGACCGGCGACACCTCCCGGGGAGATGTGTCCGACCTGTCCCTGCTGGCCAGTATGCCCAACCTGGAGGAGGTATGGCTGTGCCGGCAGCAGATCACCGACCTCTCTCCGCTGGAGGGGCTGCCCATCACCACTCTGGTGCTGTGCGACAACTCCATTGAGGACCTGTCTCCCCTCTCCTCCCTCACCAGCCTGAGCACCCTGTGGCTGGGGGGCAACACCCCCTCCGACCTGACCCCGCTGGCGGGGCTCACCAGGCTGCGGGACCTGAACCTGGACGGGGTGGACGACAGCGGCCAGTTCACCCCCCTGGACAGTCTGGCGCCTCTGGCCGATCTGCCTCTGGTCCGTCTGTCCCTGGGCTGGCGGACGGTGTCCGACGGAGACTGGTCGGTGCTGGGTACCCTGCCCCTGCTGGAGGAGCTCTCCCTGTGGGGGCCGCCGGAGGAGGCGGTGTCCGCCCTGGCGGAGCGGGACCTGCTGCCCATTCTCAACGTGGGCCTGCTGCCCTGTGAGGACCTGTCCATTCTGGCGGGCTGCCAGGTGGTGGATCTGCGGCTCCACGCCGGACAGAACTCCCTGACCGGCGCGGGAAACCTGCCCCGGCTGCGCAACCTGGGGCTGTTTGCGTCCAACGTCACCAACCTCTCCCCCCTGGCCCAGGCCGAACTGCTGGAGACCTTCTGCTTTAACGGCCCCGCCGTCCCCGACTTCTCCCCCCTGTCCGCCCTGCCCCGGCTCAATCTGGTACTGGTCCCCCAGTCCATGGCCGATGTGGCGGAACAGGCCTGCCCCGGCCGGGTGAGCCTGCTGAACTGAGTCGTACACAGTGTGCATATATGCACACCAATCCTGCCAGGAACTATGGTATCATCACCATAGTTCCTGGTTTTTTATTCATACTTTTCCACAAAAGGAGGTACACGGATATGAAATCCCATCCCTTCCGGGGCACGCTGCTGGCCGTGGTCCTGGCGCTGGCCCTGGCGGCGCCCGCTCTGGCCTATGACGACACCGCCGGTCACTGGGGCGCGGAGGCCATCGACCGCTGGAGCCAGGAGGAGATCCTCCAGGGCTACGGCGGCCAGTTCCGTCCCGACGCGCCCATCACCCGGGGCGAGCTGGCAGTGATTCTGGACCGGCTGATGGACTATCAGACCCAGTCCGACACCGCCTATCCCGACGTGGAGGCGGACAGCTGGTATGAGGAGGCGGTGCTGGGGGCCGCCGCCGCCAACATTCTCCAGGGGGACGGCACCTCCCTGCGGCCGCTGGACCCCATCACCCGGCAGGAGGCGGCGGTGCTGCTGGGCCGGGCTCTGGGCGTGACGGAGAACGCCGCCGGGCTGGAGGGCTTTACCGACGCCGGTGAAGCGGCCAGCTGGGCCACAGGCTATCTGGGCGGCATGGCCCAGGCCGGCATCCTCAAGGGCTATGAGGGCAAGATCATGCCCGCCGCCACCATCACCCGGGCGGAGGTGGCCCAGCTGCTGGACAACGCCGTTGCCGCCCGCTACCATGAGGGCGGCAGCTACACCGCCGACGCCAGCGGCAACGTAATTGTCAGCGCCGCCGGAGTCACCCTGTCCGACATGACCATTGACGGCAACCTGATTGCCGCCGAGGGCATCGGCGACGGGGACCTGATTCTGGACAACGTCACCGTAACCGGGGCCCTGGTGGTCCGGGGCGGCGGCGAGCACTCCATCATCATCAAGGGCACTTCCTCCGTCAGCACCATCACCGCCCAGCGGCGGGACGGCGGGGTGCGTCTGTCGGTGGAGGACGACGCCTCTGTAGAGGTCATCACCATCAACGACGGCTCCGACGCCGTCATCGTGGCGGGCACCGTTGGCACCCTGAATGTGGACGGGGCACAGGCCCAGGTCACTGTGGCCGGTACTGTGGGCAGCGTCACCGTCTCTGAGCAGGCCCAGGGGGCCAGCATCACCGTGGCCGGCGGGGCCAAGGTGGACAATCTGACCGCCGCCGCGCCCGATACCGCCATTACCGTAGGCAAGGGCGGCACGGTGGAGAGCGTCACCGCCGACGGTGCGGGCACCACCGTGTCCGGCTCCGGCAAGGTGAACAACGTCACCGCCAACGCCGACAATGTGGCCGTGTCTACCCCCAATACCAAGGTGGAGGCCTCTGAGGGCACCTCCGGCGTCACTGCCGGGGACAAGGACGTGGCCGGCGGCTCCTCCGCCACCACCCCCGGTATTTCCGGCGGCGGCTCTTCCTCCGGCGGCGGCAGCTCCGTCTCCTACTACACCGTCACCTATCAGTTCCTGGATGAGGTGCTGGGCACCGAGCGGGTGGCCAGCGGCGGCCATCCCACCGGCAGCGGCATCACCGTGCCCGGTAAGGTGGGCTATGATTTTACGGGCTGGAAGGTGGAGGGCGAGTGGCCTCCGGTGGAGTTGAGCGATATTACCGTCACCGGCAATGTGACCCTCTATGCCCAGCTGTCCGCCGTGCCTGACGGCACGGTGACAACCACTACCGAGGGCATTACCATCGGCGAAACCGACCCGGAGACCTTGCTGAACCTGGTCTCCGGCAACCTGACGCTCAACGAGGAAGGCAACTATGTGCTCACCCTCCAGCTCAAGGCCCCGGAGGGCGTGGAGTATAACAATGACGTCCCCGTGCTGCGCCTCACCACTTCGGTGGACGGTGTGGAGTGGCCCTGGGAGGAATTCACCTATTCCGAGGCCTTTGGGGATGACGGCGTCTTCACCTATGAATACACGGTGGCCCCGGAGGGCGCCACCTCTTCCACCAAGATGCTCACCATCTTCCTCAAGTGGCACGGTCTGGAGGACATCAGCATGGGCGGCTGGGCCACCGGTCTGGACATGAGCGGCCTGACCCTGGGCAGCGCCAATCCCGCCCAAACCGTGGCCACCATTGACGGCGTGGGCTACTCCTCTCTGGAAGCTGCCGTGGCCGCCATCCCGGAGGGCTCCCAGGGGGGCGACCTCTATCTGGTAAGCAACTACACCCTGACCCAGGGCATCACCATCCCCGAGAACTGGACCCTGGGCATCAATGAGGGGGTCACCCTGACCATTCCGGAAACTGTCACCCTGGACAACCTGTACGCCATCCTGAACCGCGGCACCATCAACGGCGGGGGTACCCTGCGCAGCGGCAACACCATCTGGAACCGGGGCACCATCGACTGCACCGTGGTCAACTACCAGCCGGAAGGCTCGGACTGGGCCGTGGAGTACTACCAGTACGCCCAGTGGAACGGCGAGGGCTGGAATCTGGCCCCCCTGCCCCACATGGAAAATGAAATCGACTGCTCCATCTTTACCGCTTTCAACTTCACGGAGGACCTGAACGGCAGCGATACCGCTCTGGCTAAGGCCATCGACTGCATCAACGACATCCCTGAGGACGCAGGTTACACCTTCCACCTGCTGGAGGTCCGCTGCCAGCTCACCGTCAATACCCCTCTCACCCTGCCCGCCAACACCAGCCTGGCCCTCATGGGGGGCGAAAACCGGGGCATTACCATTGAGTCCGGCGGCAGCATTCTCAACGGCAATGTGGAGATCATCACCTTTGACGGCTATCCCGTGGCTCAGCTCACCGTGAAGAGCGGCAGTACCCTGACCGGCGAGCTGTACATCACCGGCAATATTGAGGAATGCCTGGTGGTGGAGGATGGAGCCACTGTGGAATGCACCCTCTTCCAGCGGAACACCCAGGAGGAGGAGTACCGCCCCATCGGTGAGGCGGAATATGACGGCCGGTTCTGGCTCACCCTGGAGGATGCCCTGAATGCCGCTCAGGCCGACGGCGGCGGCGAGGTAATCCTGCTCCAGAACGCGGCGGTAGAGGGCAATCTGGTAATCCCCGCAAACGTGGTCCTGTGGAACGACCGGTTTGACCTCACCGTCACCGAGACCATGACGGTGGACGGTGAAGTCCACATCCAGGGCGGTACCACCGTCACCGCCGACTCCCTGGCCCTCCCCCTGGAGGGGCAGAGCCGGGTCTATGTGGACTATGACGCCGCCCTGAATGTTTCCGGTCTCCTTACTCTGGACGGTGAGCTGTACATAGACGGCACCGGCCGCGTCACCGCTGACAAAATAGACATGAGCGCCGGGGCCTTCTATTACCACGGCATCAGCGCCAACGACGACGGCAGCTGGGCCATTCCCGACCATCCCCCCATTGAGGCCGAGGACCCCAGCCGGGTCAACTGCGCCCTGAACTTCCCCGATCTGGGGAACGACAACGAGGCGGTGGACGCCATGATCCGTGCCTCCATCGAAGCCGTACAGAACAACAATACCTACGGCAACTACTACCTGGAGCTGCGCAACAACTACACCCTGGCCGCCGGGGAAACCCTGACCCTGCCCGATAACGTGACCCTGCTGGTCCGGGACAGCTCCGACAACTGGGAGCTGGAGGAGCAGACCCCCTACCTCATCACCATCGAGGGTACCCTCACCGGCGGCAAGCTGGACTTTGCCAGCAGCGGCTTTGAGGGCTTTGCGGGCCACACCTCCCTGATCATCAAGGACGGCGGCACCGTCTCCTGCAACCAGTACTGGCTGGAGGGGGACGACAAGCTGGTGGTGGAATCAGGCGGTAAGCTTATGGTCCCCGACTTTGTCGAAGCCGAAAACGACGGCGGCTGGATGTACCTGGTGGACGGCATGAACCTGGTGATTGACCAGGGCGGTACCATGACCTGTTCCGGCATCCTGCGCATCTGGCCGGGCAGCACCCTAACCATCAATGGCACCATGGAGCTGGCCGGCGACGCCCACGCGGGCTACCAGGGCGATATCAACGGCACCGGTTCTATTACCGGTACCGGCACCCTCCAGGATCGGGGCGGTAACCTTACCGTTACAACCATTGGCTCTGATATCATCCAGGATGCCTATAATTCCGAACCCTAAATCTTTCCAAACTTCCTTCCCTTCCCAATGCAGCAGGGCCCGGCGTATCACGCCGGGCCCTGCTGTTTTCCTTCCGGTGTGTACGAGTGTGCTGTTATGCACACCACTTTCTTACAGTACTGTGGTATGCTGGTTTCAGCTTGCAAAACCCGCAGTTCACGAAAGGAAGTGTCTCTATGAAGAAAAAGACCCGCGTGGCCGCCCTGGCTCTGACCCTGGTGCTGGGCACCGGCACCGCCGCCCTGGCCGCCGGTAATCTGGTCAACATCGCCGTCAACCCCGGCATGAAGCTGTCCATCGACGGCGAGGCCTTTGTGCCCACCGACGTCAACGGCAAGGAAGTGGATGTATTTGCCTACAACGGCACCACCTATGTGCCCATCCGTGCCATCAGTGAGGCCTTTGGCAAGGCCGTCAGCTACGACGCCTCCACCCAGACCGCCGTCATCCAGTCGGTGCTGCCCCCCTATGACCCCGACCAGGTGGACTATGTGCTCAGCGTAGCCCCCGAGACCTATACCGACGAAAACGGCAACCCGCAGACCTGGTACAACGGCGTGGGCTACGAGTTCCGCTGGTGGCTGCCCGAGGAGCAGCAGAACAGCTTTACCGTCAAGCAGGTGTCCGGCCAGCTGCCCGACGGCATCACCCTGGTGGGCGACCACCTGGAGGGCGAGTGCCAGGGCGTGGCAGAGGCCGACGTGACCTTTACCGTCACCCCCAGAAACGGCGAGGCCGTCACCCGCACCCTCCACTTCCAGTTTGTGGAGCCCAGTGAGTTTGCGGTAGCCCCCATCATCCTGTGGGGCAAGGTAGGCGATCCCGTGGACCGGGCCGGCATCAACTCCTTCTATGACGGCATCTTCTACACCGCCGACGACCTGACCGCCGACCGGGAGATCCCCGGCTCCTCCCCCATCGGCACCCAGGCCGCTCTGGACGCCCTGGCGGAGTACGGCCTGTCTTTGGACTATGAGGTCCAGGAGAATGAGGACGGCTACCGCTGGGCCGACAAGTACCTGACCGGCACCTTTACCCAGGCCACCGACGGCTGGGTGAAGATCTCCATCCCGGTATACGCCACTGCCGGTTCCTCCAACCCGGACTTCCCCATGGAGGAGAATTTCTGGTACGCCAACGATGCCGACGGCAATCCCTATGTGGTATCCGGCACGGTGGACGTGTATCTGAACATCGTCGGCTTCTGATCCACGATTCCCATCTTTCTTTCCCTATACAGAAGGGGCCCGGCGCAATGCGCCGGGCCCCTTCTGCCTGTTTTACGGTTGGTCTGCCGGGCTTTGCGCCCCGGTCTTGCCGTAGTCCTCCATTACCTTCCGGCCCCACTTCAAGGGGTCCTCCCCCTTCTTGAGCCGCAGGGCCAGATAGGGCTTCTCTCCGGCGGAGAAGAGCAGCCGTCCCCGGTAGTGCTCCAGGGCGCACAGGGCGCTCACCCGCTGGAGGTCAAAGCCGTCCAGGTAGAATTGCAGGCCGCCTCCCTGCTGGCGGATCTGCACCACCCCATTCTCGGCGGCAGCCGCCCGCAGCAGAGCCACCGAGATCAGGTTGTTCACCGTCCGGGGCGGGTCGCCGTAGCGGTCGATGAGCTCGTCGGTGACGTCGTCGGCGTCGGCCTCGGTGCGGATGGCGGCGATCCGCCGGTACAGGTCCATCCGCTCCTCCGGGGAGGGGACATACCGGTCGGGAATGGAGGCCGCCACGCTGAGGTCGGCGGCGCACTCGGTGCGCTTGGGGATGGGCTCGCCCCGCTCCTCCAGCACCGCCTCCTCCAGCAGCCGCAGGTACATATCATAGCCCACGCTGAGCATGAAGCCGGACTGCTCCGGGCCCAGGATGTTGCCCGCCCCACGGATCTCCAAGTCACGCATGGCAATCTTGAAGCCGGAGCCGAACTCGGCAAACTCCCGGATGGCCCCCAGCCGCTTGGAGGCCACCTCGGTGAGCACCTTCCCCTGCCGGTAGGTCAGGTAGGCAAAGGCCCGGCGGGTGGACCGGCCCACCCGGCCTCTGATCTGGTGGAGCTGGGCCAGGCCCATCTTGTCCGCGTCCTCAATGATGAGGGTATTGGCGTTGGCGATGTCAATGCCGGTCTCGATGATGGTGGTGCACACCAGCACATCCACCTCGCCCTCGCTCATGCGGGTCATGACCTCGTTGAGCTCCTCCTGGCTCATTTTGCCGTGGGCCACCGCCACCTCCACGTCCTCCCCCAGCATCTCCTTGATGCGGGCGGCGGTGCGGGTGATGGTGTCCACCCGGTTGTGGAGGTAGTACACCTGGCCGCCCCGCTCCAGCTCCCGGCGGGCGGCATCCATCAGCACCCCCCAGTCGTGCTCCAGCACATAGGTCTGCACCGGCTGGCGGTCCATGGGGGGCTCCTCCAGGGTACTCATGTCCCGGATGCCTGAGAGGGCCATATTGAGGGTACGGGGAATGGGGGTGGCCGACAGGGTGAGCACGTCCACCTGCTTGGACAGCTCCTTGAGCCGCTCCTTGTGCTGGACGCCGAAGCGCTGCTCCTCGTCGATGACCAGCAGTCCCAGGTCCTTGAATTTTACGTCCTTCTGGAAGAGCCGGTGGGTGCCGATCAAAAGGTCGATCTGCCCGGCTTCCAGCCGCCGCAGGGTCTCCTTCATCTGGGCGGCGGTGCGGAACCGGCTCACTACGTCGATCTCCACCGGGTACTTGGCAAAGCGCTGCTTGGCCGACAGGTAGTGCTGCCGGGCCAGCACGGTGGTGGGCACCAGAATGGCGGCCTGTTTGCCATCCAGCACGCACTTCATGATGGCCCGGAAGGCCACCTCGGTCTTGCCGTAGCCCACGTCGCCGCACAGCAGCCGGTCCATGGGCCGGGCGGTCTCCATGTCCCGCTTGATCTCGGCGATGCACCGCAGCTGGTCGTCGGTCTCGGCGTACTCAAACTGCTCCTCAAACTCGTGCATCCACTCGGAGTCGGGGGAGAAGGCAAAGCCGGGCTGCCGCTGCCGCTGGGCGTACAGCTGGATCAAGCCCTTGGCCAGGTCCTTCACCGCCTTCTTGGCCTTGGACTTGGCCCGTTCCCAGTCGCCGCCCCCCAGCCTGGACAGCTTGCGCTTCTCGTTGGCGTCCTCGCCGCCGCCGATATACTTGCTCACCAGGTCCAGCTGGGTGGCGGGGACATACAGGATATCGGTGCCGGCATAGGCGATCTTTACATAGTCCTTCTCAATGCCGTCCACCACTTTCTTGGTCATCTCCACGAAGCGGCCCACGCCGTGGTGCTCGTGGACCACCAGGTCCCCGGGGGAGAGGTCGGCGTAGGACTTGAGCTTCTGCCGGTTGGTGGCGGGCTTGCTCCGGCGGCGCTTGCCCAGGGCGGACTGGCCCTCGGTGAGCACCGCCAGCCGCCCCACCGGGTACTCCATGCCGGCGGTGACGCCCCCCACGGCAATGACCGCCTTGCCGTAGCCGGGCAGGTCGTGAAGCTCAAAGTCCACGGCGGTGGTCATCTTCTGCTCCCGCAGCAGGGCCTGGAGGTTGAGGGCCCGCTGCTGGCTGCTCACCAGCACCACGGTGCGGAAGCCCTCGGAGACGTAATGGGCCAGGTCGGAGACGGCGGTCTCCAGGCTGGCGCCGTAGGAGGGCAGCTGCTTGGCCAGCAGGTTGAGCACCGTCCGGGGCCGTCGGGGATAGGTGGAAGCGGCGAAGGCGTCCAGGTAGCACACCGGCCACTCCTCCAACACCTGCCACAGCTCCTCGGGGGTGCGGGCAAAGTCGGCCAGATCCCCCGCCAGCTCGCCCCGCTCCATCAGGGACTTGGCGTCCTCCCCCAGCTGCCACAAGTAGTTTTTCCCCCGCTCGGCCACCCGGCCGCTCTCGCTGAAAATCACCACAGCGTCCTCCGGCAGGTAGTCGGCCGCCGTGGCCATCTGGGGGTAGATGAGGCTTACATACCGGTCCATGGCCGGGAAGGAGGTACCGGCGTCCAGCCGCTCCCGGTCCTCCTCCAGGGTCTGGACCAGCTTTTCCGACCCCTTACGCTTGCGGGTACGGGCGATCAGCTTGTCCAGGCCCTCCAGCAGCCCCGCCCAGCCGCCGGGGGTGAACTGGGGCAGCACCTCGGCGGCGGGCAAGATCTCCGCCTCGCTGATGTTCTGGATGCGCCGCTGGGTGTCCGGGTCGAAGAAGCCCATGGCGTCCACTTCGTCCCCGAAGAACTCCACACGCACCGGCTTCTGATGGGCGGGAGAGAAGAAGTCCAGAATGCCCCCTCGCAGGGCGAACTGGCCCACGCCCTCCACCTGCTGGCACCGGGCGTACCCGGCGGCGGTGAGGGTGTCGGTGAGCTCGTTCAGGTCATGGGCCTCCCCCATCCGCACTACCTGGGCGGCCTGGGTGAGCAGGGTTTTGGGGATGGTGCGCTGGAGGAGGGACTCCACCGTACACACCAGCAGGGGGCACTCCCCCGCCGCCAGCGCCCGCAGAACAGACAGCCGCCGGTGCTCATACTGCCGGGACACCACCGCCGCGTTGTGGAAGGTGAACTCCCGGGCGGACAGGGTGGCCACCTTCTCCCCGGAGAGAGCGGCCAAATCCTTCTCCATCCGCTGGGCCTCCCCCTCGTCGGCGCACACCACCACCACCGGCCGCTCCAGCTCCTGATGGAGCCCGGCGGCAAAGTGGGCCCGGTGGACCGCCGACAAGCCGGAGAAGGCCACCGGGCAGGCCCCGTTGTCAATGGCCGCCGTCAGGGCACAATATTCCGGGATATCCTTCAGCGCGGACAGCAGTTGTTTCATGGTACACCTCGAAGATATAGAAAAATTTGGAAGTTATAAGCGCACCTTACCCCGGTGCAGGGGGCAGCCTCAGGGGGCGTCCCCCTCCGCCTGGCGGCAGAGGGCCAGAATGCCCTCCACCGTGCGGAAGGAGTCCCTGGGCACACGGGTGGGCTGGATCTGGATGCCCAGATCCTCCAGCCCTTCCAGCAGGTCGATCATGGCCAAGGAGTCCAGGATGCCCTCCTCCAGCAGGTCGGCTCCGGGGCGGAGGGCGTCCCGGGTGCCGCAGACCTGCACCAGCAGGTCCCGGATCACATCGTCACCCATCATCATAGCATCTCCTCCAGCCGTTTCCGGTCGCATTTTCCGTTGGGGGTCAGGGGCAGCCGATCCAGCAGCTTCCACTGACCGGGGATCTGCCAGGGGGGCAGCAAATCCGCCAGGGCCTGAGCCAGCTTCTCCGGCTCCAGCCCGGCCCCCTCCACAAAGGCGGTCAGGCCCTTCACCTGTCCCGCCCCATCCCGCCGGGGGAGCACCGCCGCCCGCTCTACCTGGGGCAGGGCCTCCAGCACCCCCTCGATGCGGGCAGGTTCCAGCCGGTACCCCTTGTACTTCAGCTGTAAATCCCGCCGCCCCGCCCAGTAGAGCAGTCCGTTTTCCACATAACCCAGGTCCCCTGTGGAATACTTCCCACCAAACCGAGGGGAAACACTGGCTCCGGTGAGGATGATCTCCCCTTCCTCCAGGGAGATATCCACAGCCCCCTCCCCAACTGTGCCGATGGGCAGAGGCCCACCGCACATCTCCCGGGAAATAGGAACAGCACATACGGCGCAAGTGGCCTCGGTGGGGCCGTAGGCGTTGAGCAGCGTCACGCCGGGAAACCGGTCCAGCAGCCGCCGGGCGGCAGCGGGGGGCAATACCTCCCCGCAGGAGAAGACCGTCCGCAGACGGGGCAGCTGTGCAGGACCGAAGGAGGGCTCCGTCAGGCACAGGCGCAAAAAGGAGGGGGTGGCCACCAGCAGGGACACTTCGCTTTCCTCCAACCGGCGGAAGAGGGCCGTAAAATCCTCCTTTTCCGCCGGGGTGAGGGCCACATGGGTGCCGCCCCCCAGCAGAGCCAGATAGAGGTCGGCCACCGACAGATCAAAGGACCAGGCCGCCTGACCTACCGCCGTCCCGCCCAGGACGGCGGCAATCTCCGGCAGGGCGAAAGCCCACCGGAGGAAGTGTTCCAGATTGCTCAGGCTCACCTCCACCAGCTTGGGCGTTCCGGTGCTGCCCGAGGTAAAGATCTCATAGGCGATGCGGTTAGGGTCGTCGGGGAGCGGGCAGGACAGATCGGAGGAAAAGCCCTCCTCCGCCGTCCGCCGGTCCAGCAGAACCGCCCCCGCCTGCTCCAGCAGCTCCCGCTGTCCCGCCGGGGGCAGCAGGGGGTCCAGGGGCAGATAGGGCCGCCCCGCCAGCAGGCAGGCCACAAAGGCCACCGGCACCCAGACCTCCGCCGGGTCGCCCACCAGGGCCACCGGGCCGGTCCCCTGCTCCCGCAGTTTGGCCGCCAGGCCCTGGGCCATAGGCCACAGTTCTCCCCAGCGGATGACCTGCTCCCCCGCCCTCAGGGCGGGACGGTCCCCCAGGGCGGCACTGTGGGCCTTGATTCGTTCCAGCAGCATAGCCCTCTCCTTTCACCGCTCCAACATCTGATCCGCCGGGATGAGAGTAGGATCAAAGAGTACCTTGGAGTGGTTGTCCAGCAGCAGCTCCCGGCCCACTTCCTCACCGGTGGCCCGGTCATAGGCCACCCGGTAGACCTGGCTCACCCGGTAGTATGTCTCCCCCTCCCGGACATAACCGCTCCCCTCCTCCCGCAGCCGGTAGCGCAGGGGGAAGGGGTTCGTCCCCCGCAGCTCGCCGCACAGGTCGTCCTCCTCCAGCCACACCCGCAGCTGGACCGGCTGGTCGGTATCGTTGCGGAAGCGGTAATCCACATGGGGGTAAAAGATGGAGGTGCCGGTGCCGAAGGGCACCCGGCGGCGGTCGTCGGGAAAGAGGGCGTCCGAGTGGTGGTGCAGCTCGGTGACGGTCAGGGGGCTGTGGAGCACCAGGTAGTGGATCAGGTTGGCCAGCTGGCACAGCCCGCCCCCCACCGACCGGCCCAGGTTCCCGCTGGCGATGGTGAGTCCGTCCTGGTAACCCTTCCGGGCGGAGGGCTTGCCCACCAGGCGCCAGAAGGAGAAGCTCTCCCCCGGCGCCACCACCACCCCGTCGATGCAGGCGGAGGCCAGGGCCAGATTGGTCCGCTTGCTGCGCTGCAAATCCATGTCCACTCCGGTCAGACGCCGGAGCACCGGGGAGCGGTGCCCCTTGAGGAGCACGGGCAGCTCCTCTTCACACCGCCAGGTGGACCAATGTACCCCACCCCGCCGGTCGGCCAGGGCCTTGCGTGCCCCCTCTTTCCACAGGGAGATCCGGTAGCACACCGGACCACACTGACAAAACAGCCTGCGTCCCGCCATGGAGACCACCTCCCAAATCCGGCGCGCCCCTCTGCAAAAAAGGAGCGGGCGCGCCCGCTCCTTCTATCCTAGCATCCCCGTCGGGAATTGCAAGTTACGATTTGGCAACAGCGGCCCACAGGTTCACAGCCGGCGCATCATGCGCCACTCCCGGTAGGTGGTTCCGTCAAAGGTATACTGAATCTCTCCCACGGTTTGAAAGCCCAGCTTTTCGTACAGCTGATAGGCCGCCGTATTTTCCAATTCCACATGAAGATAGAGCTCCCCCACCTTCCTCTCTTCTCTCATAAAGTCCAGGAAGCGGAGCACTGCCTCTTTGCCCAGTCCTTGCCCCTGATACTGTGCGCCGATCATAAACCGGCTCATGCACCAGCCCGGAATTTCGGGGTCATAATCAAACAGAACAAAGCCCACCATAGTGTCATCAGAATAGACGGCCCTGGTGTACAGGCCCTCTTCAAACCGGGCCTCCACCAAAGAGCGGGCATTATCCGCCACAAAGCCGGTCTGGTCGTCTCTTACCTTCAGGCAGATGCAATCCATGTAATTGCTTTGATCAATTTTACGAAAAGTAATCATATTTCCCTCAGCCGTTGAACTTGTTCATGGCCTTGTCGGGCCCTTCCGCGATGAGGCACTCCACCGCCTTGCCCGCCTTCTCGATGGCGGCGGTGATGGTCTTGAGGTCCTCACCCACAAACTTGGAGAGCACCCAGTCGGCCATGTCGTAATCGGGATGGGGCTTCTCCCCCACGCCCACCTTCACCCGGGGGAACTGGTCGGTGCCCAGGTGCTGGATGATGTTCTTCAGGCCGTTGTGGCCCCCGGCGGAGCCCCCCTTGCGGATGCGCAGCTTGCCGATGGGCAGAGATACGTCGTCGGAGATGACCAGCACATGGTCGGCGGGGATCTTGTAGAACCGAGCGGCCTCCCCCACCGCCTCGCCGGACAGGTTCATATAAGTCACCGGCTTCATGAGCAGCACCTTGGCGCCCCCCAGCTCCACCGTGTTGGTGAGGGCCCGGTACTTCAGCTTCTGCACCGGCACCCGCTGCTCCCCGGCGATGTGGTCGATGGTGAGAAAGCCCACGTTGTGCCGGGTGTTCTCGTACTTGTCCCCGGGATTGCCCAGGCCCACCACCAGCCACTCCACGCCGGAGGCTCGATTTCTGTTGAAAAACATAGATACTCCTTAAACAGGCAAAGGCGGGGGCAAGCCCCCGCCCTACCTGATGGTATGGTCAGAATTTTAATTACACAAAGAGCTTGGACACGGAGACCTCTTCGTAGATGCGCTCGATGGCCTCGGCAAACAGATGGGCCACGGACAGATACTTGATCTTGTCGCAGGTCACGCCCTCCTTGGCGGGGACGGTATCCAGGAAGTACAGCTCCTTGATGACGCTCTTCTCGATGCGCTCCACAGCGGGGCCGGAGAGTACGCCGTGGCTGGCGCAGGCGATGACGTCCACCGCACCGCCCAGCTCCACCAGGGCCTGGGCCGCGCCGCACAGGGAGCCGGCGGTGTCCACCATGTCGTCAAAGAGGATGACCTTCTTGCCCTGCACGTCGCCGATGATGTTCATGACCTCGGAGGAATTGGCCTTCTGGCGGCGCTTGTCCACGATGGCCAGGCCCATGCCCAGCTTCTGGGCGAAGGCCCGGGCCCGGGCCACGGAACCCACGTCGGGGGAGACCACGATCATCTCGTCCTCCTTGCCATTAAAGCGGTCGTGGAGGTAGTTGGTGAAGATGGGGTTGCCCAGCAGATTGTCCACGGGGATGTCGAAGAAGCCCTGGATCTGGTTGGCGTGCAGGTCCATGGTGAGCACCCGGTCGGCGCCGGCCCGGGTGATCAGGTTGGCCACCAGCTTGGCGGAGATGGGATCGCGGGGCTTGGTCTTGCGGTCCTGACGGGCGTAGCCGAAGTAGGGCATCACAGCGGTGATCCGGCCGGCGGAGGCCCGCTTCAGGGCATCGATCATAATGAGCAGTTCCATCAGGTTGTCATTGACCGGGTGGCTGGTGGACTGGACCACAAACACGTCGGAGCCGCGGACGGTCTCGTAGATGGAGACAAAGTTTTCTCCGTCGGAGAAGGCGCCTACCTCGGCGTTGCCCAGCTCCATGCCCATCTCCTTGCAGATGGCCTCAGCCAGCTTGCGGTTGGAAGTGCCGGAAAAGATCTTGATGTCCTTACCGTGTGCGATCATCTTTCAAACATCCTCTCACAAAATTAGTGTTCTCTGTCTTTTCGTGCAGATCGAACTTATTTTTTTATTTTCTGTCCCATCAGCGGGACGGGTTCACTTTTTACGGGTCTGGCGGGCGGCCCACTGTTTCTTCACCGTCTGGCGGGGCCGGGCGATGGCCAGGGAGTCGGCGGGCACGTCGTCGGTAATGGTGGAGCCGGCGGCGGTGTAGGCGCCGTCCCCCACCCGGACGGGAGCCACCAGATTGGTATTGCAGCCGATGAAGGCGTCGTCCCCGATGGTGGTGCGGTACTTGCCCACCCCGTCATAGTTGACGGTGACGGTGCCGCAGCCCAGGTCCACCCGGCAGCCCACGTCGGCATCTCCCACATAGGTCAGGTGGGAGATCTTGGTATCCTCTCCCACGGAGGCATTCTTCAGCGTCACAAAGTCGCCCACCTTCACGTTGGCCCCCACATGGCAGTTGGGGCGGATGTAGGCGAAGGGTCCGATCCTGGCCCCGGTGTCCACGGTGCTCTCGTTGAGCTGGGAGGCATTGACCACCACATGGTCGGCCAGGGTACAGTCCCGGATCATGGTGTTGGGGCCCAGCTCACAGCCGGTCCCGATCACCGTCTCTCCCCGCAGGATGGTGCCGGGCAGGATCACCGTGCCCTTACCCACCCGGACCCGGGGTCCGGCATAACAGGTGTTGGGGTCCATAATACGCACGCCGCTTTCCAGCAGGCGGTAGGCGCCGTAGTTGCGGGCGGTGAGCTCGGCCTCCACCCGGCCCTCGGGGCTGCTCTTGATGAGGGCGGCGCCCTGATACCAGATGCTCCGGCCCCCCAGCTTGTCGGCGTTTTCCTTCAGGGCCTCGTCCAGGCCGCTGCCGTCGGCCAGAGCCTGGGCCAACAGGGCCGCGTCAATGCGGCACACGCCGGTATCCTTATTATCCAGAGGACCGGTGCTGCTGTCATCCACCAGCTGCCGGGCGCTCTGCCAGGAGAGAAGCACCGGCCGGGTCAGGATGAGCACCTTTCCCTCCAGCTTGCCCAGGAAGGCCATCAGCTGATCCAGGGCGTCCTCGGTGCCGCCGGTGACGAATTCCGTTCCCACCGGGAAGCAGCCCTCCGCCTTTTCCCGGTCGTCACTGTGGCACACCACGAAAAACTGTTGCACGCCGGCGCTCTCCAGCGCCTCCGCCAGCCACAGGGCCGCCGGATCAAAGAGCAGGTCCTCCAGCATGGGGCACACGCCGGTCCCCTCCCGGGGCAGGAACACTACCGCTCCAGTCGCGCTCATACCTGAGATCACCTCAAAAAACAATGGATTTGCCTGTCCGCCCGGCGGGCAGGCTGCCGCAGGGCGTATTCTAGGGTCATTATAATGCGCAATGAACAAAGCTGGAAGGCTTGAAAGCCAAAGCTTTCAAGGCCAAGTAGCTTTGTTCTGGTGCAAGGTTTTTGGACGAAGTTATCCAAAAAACCTTGCACCTTCCATTGGTGCGTCTCAATGCACCAATGGAAATACGCATTATAACAATGGCTGAATTCCATAAAATCGGCTCCCTTGAGCCATTTTATGGAATTGCGCGGCTACAGCCGCGGGAATAAACCGATTTTCGGTTTATTCAGTAGACATTATTATAGCAAAGTAGGCGGAAAAATGCACCGGGATTTTGAAAAAAACCCGCCTTTTTTTCCAACTTGGGCCCCTTGCACAAGGAAAGGGCGGTCTTTACCGTTTCTTTACCGCGTTTCCACCGAAGGCAGGCCGGGGCAGGCAGGCCATCCGGTACAGGGCGGTCCGCCGCCAGATCCCCAGCACCTCCGCCGTGGCGCACAGCTTGTCGGCCACACACACCGCCACCGCCGTCCGGCTGCGGGGGGCGCTGCGTGCCATGGGCCACATATGGGCCAGGATGCCGTTCTCCTCCTCCCGGCTCAGTTCCCCGCACAGGGCCCGGGCATTTCGCTCCGCCGCCAGGGGATGGGCAAAGCACTGTTTATAGGAGGGCAGGCTCTTGGGATCGTAGAGATACAGATCGTGGAGCAGCCCCGCCCGGGCCGCCGCCCGTCCGTCCCGCCCCCACCGCCGGGCCAGGCGGAAAGCCACATAGGACACAAACAGGCTGTGCTCAAA
The DNA here is from genome assembly GCF_002159385.1 of Flavonifractor sp. An52. Classification (NCBI taxonomy): domain Bacteria; kingdom Bacillati; phylum Bacillota; class Clostridia; order Eubacteriales; family Oscillospiraceae; genus Flavonifractor; species Flavonifractor sp. An52. The sequence goes on along the minus strand of NZ_NFIB01000002.1, from coordinate 120,277 downwards.
GCAGGACACCCCCGGATGGTGCCGGATCTCCTTCATGGCCTGCACCGGCTGGGACACCAGCAGCTCCCCCACGCAGTCCAGATAGGCCGCCCAGTGTTCTTCCCGCACGATACCACGCCTCCTTCTCCTGTCTTGTTCTTCTTTATTATATCCCCCCGTAACCCGGCCCGCAACCCTATCCTGCCCCTGCGCTTCTGGTGCAAACCGGATACCATGCGGCGCCCGCCGCTTCCACACTTTCCACAGTTGATTTTTACTAATATCGGATGTATAATGAAACGAAGGGTTTATTAGGGGAGAAATCGAAATCATCTGGAGGTCATTCACAATGAAAGAAGTCTACGTAGTCAATTGCTGCCGTACCGCTGTCGGCTCCTTCGGGGGCAGCCTGAAGGACACCCCCGCCACCGATCTGGGCGCTGTGGTGGTCAAGGAGGCCCTGAACCGCTCCGGCCTGAAGCCCGAGCAGGTGGACGAGCTGATGTTCGGCTGCATCCTCACCGCCGCCCAGGGCCAGAACCCCGCCCGTCAGGTGGGCGTGAAGGCCGGTCTGCCCTACTCCGTGCCCGCTTACACCGTGGGTATGGTGTGCGGCTCCGGTATGAAGTCCGTCATTGAGGGCGCCCGCGCCATCCTGTCCGGCGACGCCGACGTCATCGTGGCCGGCGGCACTGAGAATATGTCCGCTGCTCCCTACGCTCTGCCCGCTGAGCGCTGGGGCGCCCGCATGGGCGACAAGAAGGTCGTCGATACCATGATCAAGGACGGCCTGTGGGACGCTTACAACAACTATCACATGGGCACCACCGCTGAGAACATCGCCGACGTGTGGGGCATCACCCGCGAGGAGATGGACGCCTTTGCCGTGTCCTCCCAGAACAAGACCGAGGCCGCCCAGGCTGCCGGCAAGTTCGTGGACGAGATCGTGCCCGTCATGGTGAAGAAGAAGAAGGAAATGGTGGAGTTCAAGGTGGACGAGTTCCCCAAGGCCGGCGTGACCATGGAGTCCGTCTCCAAGCTGCGCGGCGCCTTCCCCGCCGGTCCCGAGGGCGTGGAGGACGAGATCGTTCACACCTTTGAGGTCACCCAGGTCCACGAGGCTGACGCCAAGAAGCACGTCCAGCGCGTCACCGCTGCCAACGCCTCCGGCATCAACGACGGCGCTGCCGCCATCGTGCTGGCTTCCGGCGAGGCTGTGGAGAAGTACGGCCTGAAGCCCATGGCCAAGCTGATCGGCTGGGGCCAGGGCGGCGTGGATCCCAAGATCATGGGCGTGGGCCCCGTGCCCGCTTCCCGCAACGCCATGGCCAAGGCCGGCGTGACCATCAACGACATCGACCTGGTGGAGGCCAACGAGGCCTTTGCCGCTCAGTCCATCGCCGTGGCCCGTGAGCTGGGCTTCGACATGAGCAAGGTCAACGTCAACGGCGGCGCCATCTCCATCGGTCACCCCGTTGGTGCTTCCGGCGCCCGTATCATTGTCACCCTGCTCCACGAGATGCAGAAGCGGCCCGAGGCCAAGAAGGGCCTGGCCACCCTGTGCATCGGCGGCGGCATGGGCGTCGCCACCATCTTCGAGAAGTGCTGATCCATCCGTAACTTCAAACCGGAGGGCCGTTTACCGGCCCTCCGGCTTGAAAATAATGTGATTTAAGGAGGACACTCCAATGGCCAAGTTTGTCACTGTGGAAGAGGCTGTGGCCCTCATCCCTGACGGCGCCACCATCATGGTGGGCGGCTTCATGGGCTGCGGCAACGCCCACAAGATCATCGACGCCCTGTCCAAGTCCGGCAAGGGCAACTTTACCCTCATCTCCAACGACGGCTCCATGCCTGGCGGCCCTCTGGGCGAGGACTACTACGGCGTGGCCAAGCTGATCCACAACCACCAGGTCAAGCATCTGATCGCTACCCACGTGGGCCTGAACCCCGAGGTTGCCCAGCAGATGAACGAAGGCACCATGAAGGTGGACCTGATTCCCCAGGGCTCCCTGGCCGAGATGATCCGCGCCAACGGCGCCGGCCTGGGCGGCGTGCTCACCCCCACCGGCGTGGGCACCATCGTGGAGGACAACAAGGATTTCTGCCTGGGTAAGCAGACCATCGAGGGCCGCGACTACCTGCTGATGAAGACCGTCCACGCCGACGTGGCCATCATCTGCGGCAACAAGATCGACAAGGCCGGCAATGTGTGGTACAAGGGCACCACCCGCAACTTCAACCTGCCCATGGCCACCGCCGCCGATCTGGTCATCGCCGAGGCCGACTATGTGGTGGAGATCGGTGAGATCGAGCCTGAGAACGTACACACCTACGGCGTGTTCGTGGACTACGTTGTGGATGGAGGGAAAGCGTAATGGAAAAGTCTGAGATCAAGGGCTTTATCGCCAAGCGTGTCGCCAAGGAGCTGAAGGACGGCGACGTGGTCAACCTGGGTATCGGCCTGCCCACCCTGGTTCCCAACTACCTGCCCGAGGGCGTGAAGGTGACCCTCCAGTCCGAGAACGGCATCGTGGGTACCGGCACCGTCACCGACGAGAATAAGGACCCCCTGTACGTCACCGACGCCGGCGGCGCTCCCGCCGCTGTGGCCCCCGGCGGCGCCTTTATCGATTCCTGCTCCTCCTTCGGCCTGATCCGCGGCGGCCATGTGGACGCCACCATCCTGGGCGGCCTGGAAGTCGACGAGGAGGGCTCCCTGTCCAACTGGATCATCCCCGGCAAGAAGGTGCCCGGCATGGGCGGCGCCATGGACCTGCTGGTGGGCGCCAAGAACGTCATCGTCGCCATGGAGCACACCGCCAAGGGCAACCCCAAGATCCTGAAGAAGTGCCGTCTGCCCTACACCGCCGTGCACTGCATCACCAAGATCATCACCGAGATGGCGGTGATCAACGTGACCGACAAGGGTCTGGAGCTGGTGGAGTACAACCCCGAGTTCACCGTGGAGCAGATCCAGGCTGCCACCGAGGCCACCCTGATCGTCTCCCCCGACCTCAAGCCCATGTGCTGATCGGCTTTTGCCGCAATCAAACGTCCCGCGGAAAACCGCGGGACGTTTTTTTATGCTCTGCGCGTCGCCCCCGCCGAAAACCGGAAGAAAAACGTCACACTTTTTTAAGGAATTCCCCCCTCTCACCCGTGTATACTAACTGTACTAAGATGTGTCATACACTTCCGGAAAGGAGATGCCAGGATGATCCAGCTGAATTACCGGGACGCCCGGCCCATCTATGAACAGGTAAAGGATGGACTGCGGCACCTGGTTGTGACGGGGGCCCTCCAGGCCGGGGACAAACTTCCCTCGGTGCGGGCGCTGGCCACGTCGCTGGCCATCAACCCCAACACCATCCAGCGGGCCTACGAGTCCCTGGAGCGGGAGGGCTATCTGTACACCGTGGCGGGCAAGGGTTCCTTTGCCGCCCCCCAGGCGGACGTAAACGCCGACCGCCGGGAGCGGCTGCTGAAGGACTTTGATTCCTCCGCCGCGGAGCTGCTGTTTTTGGGTATGACGGCGGGGGAACTGGCCCGCCGTTTGGACGAGGCCGCCGCCCGCCAGGCGGTGAGAGAGGAGAGGAAACCATGATCGAAGCCAAGAATGTGGTCAAAACCTTCGACGGCTTTAAGGCCCTGGACGGCCTGACCATGACGGTACCCCAGGGCTCCATCTACGGTCTGGTGGGCCCCAACGGCGCTGGCAAGTCCACCCTGCTGCGCCACGTCACCGGGGTGTACCGGCAGGACTCCGGCTCGGTGCTGCTGGACGGCAACCCCATCTACGAAAACCCCGCCGCCAAGGCCCGCATCGCCGATATTCCCGACGAGCTGTACTACTTTCTGTCCGCCTCCACCCGGGACATGATGCGCTTTTACAAGGGCTTTTATCCCCGGTTTGACACGGCCCGGTACCAGGCTCTGAAGGACGTGTTTACCAACGTGGACGAAAACCAGCCCATCCGCCGCCTGTCCAAGGGAATGCAGAAGCAGAGTGCCTTCTGGCTGGCTCTGTGCTGCCGGCCGGAGGTGCTGGTGCTGGACGAACCGGTGGACGGTCTGGACCCGGTGATGCGCCGCCAGGTGTGGTCCCTGCTGATGGGGGACGTGGCGGAGCACGGCACCACCGTGCTGGTGTCCTCCCACAACCTGCGGGAGCTGGAGGACGTGTGCGACCATGTGGGCATCCTCTCCCACGGCAAGGTACTCATTGAGCGCTCCCTGTCCGATCTGCAGGAGAACGTGGTGAAAATGCAGATCGTGTTCCAGGAGCGGGAGATGCCCCAGCTGCCGGAGGACCTGGAGGTGCTCCATGTGTCCCAGGTGGGCCGCATCCATACCCTCATCATCCGGGGCAATGCCACCGACGTCACCAACCGGCTGGCGGTGTACGCCCCCATTCTGATGGAGGCGCTGCCCCTCACCCTGGAGGAAATCTTTATTTATGAGTTGGGAGGTGAGGACTATGGGGTCCGGGACATCGTACTTTAATATGACCCTGTTCCGCAAAAATCTGGCCCGGTTCTGGCCCATCTGGGGGCTGTACGCCCTGATTTGGGTGGTACTGCTGCCGGCGGGGGTACTGCTGCGCCGGGACGTGTGGGACAAGGGGAACGCCTGGGAATTCCCCCTGGTCCTGCTGGACGGCAGCCGGAACATGGCCCTGGTGCTGGCCTTCCTCTTTGGCATCCTGTGCGCCATGGCGGTGTTCTCCTACCTCTATTCCGCCCGCTCGGTGGGGATGCTCCACGCTCTGCCCATGCGGCGGGAGGGCCTGTTCCTCACCAACTACCTGTCCGGCCTGGCCTTTTTGTGGGTGCCCAACTTCGCTGTCTTTCTGCTGGCCCTGGCGGCGGAGGCTCTCAACGGCACGGTGGTGTTCAGCTCCCTGTTCACCTGGCTGGTGGTCACCTGCCTTTTGTGCCTGTTCTTCTACTCCTTCGCCGTGTTCTGCGCCATGTTTACCGGCCACATTCTGGCCCTGCCCGCCTTCTATTTCATCCTCAACTTCCTGGCCGCCGCCCTCACCTATCTGGTGGAGAGCATTGCCCGGGAATTTCTCTTCGGGTTCACCGGCGCGGAGTGGGCCGAGAAGTGGGCCTTGTGGCTCACCCCCGCCCTCAAGCTGCTCCGTTCCACCGGCCTGGACTACACGGGCAGCACCCCCCGCTACTACGGCCTGGGCCTGGTGACTCTTTACGCCCTCATCGGCCTGGCCCTGGCGGGCATCGCCCTGGCGGTCTACCGCCGCCGCCAGCTGGAGCGGGCGGGGGACGTGATCACCGTGGGCTGGGTGCGCCCGGTGTTCCGCTACGGCATGGCCCTGTGCTGCTCCATCACCCTGGGGGCCTTCTTCTACGCCATCTTCTACACCCTGCTGCCCTCGGGGGCCTGGACCCTGCTGGGCTGGATGCTGCTGTGGGGGGCTACGGGCTGCTTCATCGCGGAAATGCTGCTGAAAAAGCGGTTCTGGGTGTTCAAAACCAGCTGGAAGGGCTGCGTGATCTTTCTGGTGTGTCTGGTGGCCGCCATGGCCACCCTGGAGCTGGACCTGCTGGGCTTTGAGCGCCGGGTGCCCGACGCCGCTCAGGTCAAGACGGTGGAGATCAGCGGCATCAGCAGCGCCCCCTATGACAGCGGCGCCTACCTGGACTTCTCCACCTCCGATCCCCAGACCATTGAGAAGGTCACCAGCCTCCACTCCGCCATCACCGGCCGCAAGGATGAACTGGAGGCGGTGCAGGCCAGCGGAATCAGCACCGAGTCCTGGATCACCCAGTCCAACGGACTGGACCTGCAGGTGGAGACCAACACCTCCGTCCGCCTGTGGTATGAGCTGACCGACGGCACCGTGCTGGAGCGGCAGTACGATCTGCCCATCCGGCAGGAGGATCTGGAGGACCCCTCCACCCCCGCCGCCCAGCTGTCCCGGCTCATCAACCAGCCTCAGGCAATCAGCGAAATCTATTTCGGCTCCATTGGGGAGACCGCCCGGCTGGTGGACGCCGCCCTGGTGAACCTGTATAACCCGGAGGACGACAGCTACGGCTTCGAGTACCTGCCCGCCGAGCTGCTGGAGCCCCTGCTGGAGGCGGTGCAGACCGACCTGGCCCAGGGCAATCTGGGCCGCCGCTATCTGCTGGAGGACCAGGACCGGATGGACAACTGCTGCTACGCCGACCTGGAGCTCACCTTCCGGCTGGACCAGACCGGCGTCTCCGGCGGCACCGCTCCCTCCTCCGCAGCCACCACCTACACTGTCACCATCACCCTGCAAAAGAGCGCCGTCCACACCATGGAGGTACTCAAGGACTACCCCCACGCCTTCCTCTCCCAGGTGGAGGTCAATGCATTGAGCAGCAACTGAGCCTTTCCCCTCGTTCCTTCAGAGGCGCGCCGTCCACAGTGACGGCGCGCCCCTTTGTTGTCTCTTCACAAATCCGACGGTCTTTTTCCCAGTGTTGTGGGATACTTTTCCTTGATTTCTCAGCGTCATGTGCTATCATGTTGGTAAGTATCTCGGTAAGGAGGCTTGTGTATGATCGACCTGACCATCCATCGCCAGGGCCTGGAGCATAACATCCGTATTGCCCGGGAAAACGGCGTGGTGATTCCTACGTTTGAAAATATGATCCATCCGGAGACGGTACCTCAGCCCATCCGGGACCGGCTGACCCATGTGGGCCTGTGGGATGTGGACCCGGCCAACCTGTTCCGCATCACCTGGAAGAACGAGCCGGTGCCCACCGGCGGTCTGTACCGCTCCGCCCCCAACTACATCGAGCTGCCCCCCGCCCTCACCGGCGTGCCCGCCCGCATCCTGTGCCTGCCGGGCAAGTGGTTCCCCACCGGCTGCCACAAGGTGGGCGCCTCCTTCGGCTGTCTGGCTCCCCGGCTGGTCACCGGCCAGTTTGACGCCTCCTCCCAGAAGGCGGTGTGGCCCTCCACCGGCAACTACTGCCGGGGCGGCGCCTTCAACTCCAAGCTGCTGGGGGTCCACGGCGTGGCCATCCTCCCCGCCGGCATGAGCCAGGAGCGGTTTGACTGGCTGGCCTCCATCGACGCCGACGTCATCAAGACCCCCGGCTGCGAGTCCAACGTGAAGGAGATCTTCGACAAGACCAACGAGCTCAGCCGGGACCCCTCCTGCATGATCTTCAACCAGTTTGCCGAGATGGGCAACCATCTGTGGCACTACAAGGTCACCGGCGCGGCGGTGGCCGAGGCCTTTGAGGACGCCAAGCGCCCCGGCGACCGGCTGGCGGGCGCCTGCTTCACCTCCGGCTCCGCCGGCACCATCGGCTGCGGCGACTACCTGAAGGAGGTCTACCCCGCCATGAAACTGGCGGTGGGCGAGGCGGTCCAGTGCCCCACCATCCTGAACAACGGCTTCGGCGATCACCGGGTGGAGGGCATCGGCGACAAGCACGTGCCCTGGATCCACGACGTGAAGAACACCGACATGGTGGTGGATGTGGACGACAACGACGCCATGGCCCTGCTGCGGCTGTTCAACGAGCCGGCGGGCAAGGCCCAGCTCATGGACGCCGGGGTGGACCCCCAGCTGGTGGAGCAGCTGTCCCTTATGGGCATCTCGGGCATCGCCAACGTGCTGTGCTGCATCAAGCTGGCCAAGTACTATGAGCTCACCGAGCACGACGTGGTATGCACCGTCCTCACCGACTCGGCGAATATGTACCGCTCCCGTCTGGCGGAGCTGACCGCCCAGCTGGGCGAGTACGACGCCAAAGCCGCCGCCTATGACTTTGCCCTCCACCTGATGGGCCTGAAAACCGACTGCATGGCGGAGCTGGGCTACTACGACCGCAAGCGGGTCCACAACCTGAAGTATTACACCTGGGTGGAGCAGCAGGGCAAGACCACCGACGAACTGGACGCCCTGTGGTACGGCACCGAGTGGGCCGACGTCCACAGCCAGGCCGACGCCCTGGATGAGCTGATCCGGGCCTTCAACGAGGAGACCGGGGTGCTGAAGGGCCTGTAAAAGGAGGTTCCTCCATGAAATACGTTCTGGGCGCCAAGTGCGTCAAGTGCGGCAGGGAATATGCCGCCGTCCCCGACCTCACCACCTGCTCCTGCGGGGGCATTCTGGATATCCAGTACGACTACGCCGCCCTCCGCCGGGACCTTTCCCGGGAAAAGCTGGCCCAAAACCCGGACCGCTCCATGTGGCGGTACCGACCCCTGCTGCCCATCGAGGAGGAGTCCGCTCCCCCGCCCCTGCGGGTGGGCTGGTCCCCCCTCTATGAGGCGGACCGTCTGGGGGCGGAACTGGGGCTGAAAAAGCTGTACATCAAGGACGACGGCCAGAACCCCACTTCCTCTCTGAAGGACCGGGCCTCCGCCCTGGCGGTGGTCAAGGCAAAGGAGGCGGGGGCGGACACCATCGCCTGCTCCTCCACCGGCAACGCCGCCTCCTCCCTGGCGGGCAACGCCGCCGCGGCGGGCCTGCATACCTACATCTTCGTGCCCAGCCGGGCCCCCAAGGGCAAGGTGGCCCAGCTGCGGATTTTCGGCTCCACCGTCATCAGCGTGGACGGCTCCTATGAGGACACCTTCGAGCTGTCCAGGGCCGCCATCGACAAGTGGGGCTGGTACAACCGCAACGCCGCCATCAACCCCTACCTGTCCGAGGGCAAAAAAACCGTGACCCTGGAGATTATGGAGCAGCTGAACTGGCAGGCGCCCGACTATATCGCCCTCTCCGTGGGGGACGGCTGTACCATCGCCGGGGCCTGGAAGGGCCTCACCGATCTGTATGAGGTGGGGCTTATTGACAAGCTGCCCAGGCTCATCGCCGTCCAGGCCGAGGGCTGCTGCCCCCTGAACCGGGCCATCCTGACCGGACAGCCCTGGTCCCCTACGGAGGAAAACACCCTGGCCGACTCCATCGCCGTTGGGGTGCCCCGCAACCCGGACAAGGCCCTGGGCGCCATCCGGGCCTCCCACGGCGTGGCCGTCAATGTGTCCGATGAGGAGATTCTCGCCGCCATGCGCCTGCTGGGCCGCACCCAGGGGGTGTTTGGGGAGCCCGCGGGCGTCACCGGCACCGCCGGGGTGAAGAAGGCCCTGGAGCTGGGCCTCATCTCTCCCGACAGTACCGTGGTGAGTATTGTCACCGGCAACGGTCTGAAAGACGTGCAAAACGGCATCAAAGCCGCCGGGGAACCCCTGCTGGTATCCCCGGATATGGACGCGCTGCTCTCCGCCTTTGACCGGGCGGGCATCCGTCCCTGAAACCAACCAAAGAAAGGAAATCTATCACCATGAATGAACGCGCCGCCAAAATGGGGGTCTGGGCCCACTTTATCCTGACCCTGGCCAGCTTTATCCTCTCCCTCTATCTTCTGCTGTTCTGGCGCCATGACGGCACCCTCACCTTCGTACTCATCGCCGTGTGGCTGGGCTATCTGGCCTACACCCTGTTCCGGGGCATGGCCGACCTGCTGGGCCCCCAGCGCCGGATGACCAACTTCACCCGGATGCTGGACCGCTGGCAGGACGCCTTCGGCAAACGCTCCAGCGCCCTGGCCCTGCTCACCTTTATGACCCTCATCGTGGGCGCGGTGAAGATCATTGCCCCCATCCTCATCATGCAGCTGTAAAAGGAGGTCTGTTCCATGTCTATCCTCATCCAAAACGGCACCCTGATCTGCCCGGAAGGTCCGGTGCAGGCCGGCTTGCGGGTGGATGGAGGCAAGATCGTTGAGATCAGCCCCGCCCTGCCGGTGGGCGACAGCCAGGTCATTGACGCCACCGGCAAGCTGGTGTTCCCCGGCTTTATCGACACCCACACCCACTTCGAGATGAACAAGGGCACCATCCGGGAGACCGCCGACAACTGGGAGAGCGGCACCCGGGCCGCTCTGGCCGGCGGCACCACCTGCGTGCTGGACTTTGCCGAGCCGGAGCGGGGGGCCTCCCTTCAGTCCGCCCTGGACGAGTGGCACGCCCGGGCCGACGGCCACGCCAGCTGCCACTACGGCTTCCATATGACCATCAAGGACTGGGACCCCCGCATCATCGCTGAAATCCCCCAGATGACCGCCCAGGGCGTCACCTCCTACAAGGTGTACCTGGCCTACGCCAACATCCGCATCTCCGACGGTGTGGCCTACGAGGTCATCAAGGCCGTGGGCAAGGAGGGCGGCGTGGTGGGCTGCCACTGTGAGAACGGCGACCTCATCGACCGGGCCATCGCCGAGCTGAAGGCCGCCGGCAAGCTCTCCCCCGCCAGCCATCCCCTGTCCCACACCGCCGTCATGGAGGCGGAGGCGGTGGACCGCTGGCTGGCTCTGGCCGAGCAGGCAGGCTACCCCGTCAATGTGGTCCACCTGTCCACCCGGCGGGGCCTGGAGGCGGCCCGCGCCGCCCGCAAGCGGGGCCAGAAGGTCTATCTGGAGTCCTGCCCCCAGTACTTCACCCTCACCGAGGACAAGTACCACCTGCCCGGCTTCGAGAGCGCCAAGTATGTGTGCGCTCCCCCCGCCCGGCCCCAGTCCGACGTGGACGCCCTGTGGGAGGCCCTGGAGAACGGTGAGATCGACACCATCGGCACCGACCACTGCTCCTTCAACTTCAACCCCACCAAGATGCTGGGCAAGGACGACTTCTCCGCTATCCCCGGCGGCATCCCCGGCACCGAGCACCGCCCCCCCATCATGTACACCTGCGGCGTGAAATCCGGCCGCATCACCCCCCATCAGATGATGCTGGCCCTGGCCCAGCACCCCGCCCAGCTCTTCGGTATGTTCCCCCGGAAGGGCGCTCTGGCGGTGGGCAGCGACGCCGATATCGTAATCTTTGATCCCAATTATACCTGGCGTATTACCGCCGAGGCCCAGTACCAGCGGGTGGACTACACCCCCTACGAGGGCATGGAAATGGCAGGCCGCACCGACACGGTGCTGCTGGACGGCCAGGTGGCGGTACGGGACGGCAAGGTGGTCCAGGAAGGTCTGGGTCACTATGTGTCCCGCGGTCCCTCCCAGTTCTGGCGGTGAAACGGGTGGGCGCCGTGCTGCTGGCCTCCGGTCTGGGCCGGCGGTTCGGCTCCAATAAGCTGTTGAGGTTGGTAGAGGGCGTGCCCCTCTACCGCCGCGCCATGACCACCCTGGCAGGGGCGGGGCTGGACCGGCTGGCGGTGTGCTCCCCCTACCAGGAGGTGCTGGAGGACGGGGAGGAGCTGGGCTTTCTCCCCCTGTACAACCCCAATGGTGCAGAAGGGATCTCCGCCTCCATCCGCCTGGGGGTCTCCCGGATGGGGGACATGGACGGGGTGCTCTTCTCGGTGTGCGACCAGCCTTTTCTGACCACAAAAAGTATTATTCGATTGAAAGATACCTTTGAGGAATCAAAAGACGCCATCTGTGCCCTGTCCTGGGGTGGAAAACGGGGCAATCCCGTCCTCTTCCCTGCCGATCTGCTGGGGGAGCTGGCCGCCCTCACCGGGGACACCGGCGGCGGCGCGGTGGTAAAGCGCCACCCGGAGCGGCTGGTGCTGGTGGAGGCTTTTTCCCCAAAGGAGCTGTCCGATGTGGATAAACCGGAGGATCTGAAGCGATAAAAACAGGGGCGGACCCCAAGGGGGCCGCCCCTGTTTTTGTATCTTTTTCCAAAACTAGTTTGGCTTTAAGCTTTATTTCAGGTTGCCACCATTCCCCTCCTATGTTATAATCTAGATTACGAAATAAATGCGCTCCATTTGTTTCGACCCGCCGCATCGCGGCTGAAAAAGAAAGGAAGAATGTTATGAAGAAGCGCGCATTGACTCTGCTCCTGGCTCTGGCCATGATCGTCAGCCTGGCTGCCTGTGGCGGCGGCGGCAGCGGTGCTGCCGGCTCCTATAAGATGACCAAGATGAACGCCGCCGGCGTTGAGATGAACATCGACGACCTGGCTGCTCTGGCCGGCGTGGATATGACCGTTACCCTGGAGCTGAAGGCCGACGGCAACTTCACCCTGGACATGAGCGCTCTGGGCACCGGCAGCGTCTCCGGCACCTGGACCTCCAGCGGCAGCACCGTCACCCTCACCTCCGACGGCGAGGACGTGAACGCCACTATCAGCGGCAAGACCCTGGTGATGGAGCAGGACGGCCAGTCCCTCACCTTTGAGAAGCAGTAAGTCTTGTCTCTTACTTATTGAAAACGCCTGTAGGGCCTGTTGCAAAATGTGCAGCTCGTACAAAGACCCGTCATTCCGAGAAAAACGGCCGCCCACCGGGCGGCCGTTTTTCGTGGGAATCCGTCCCTTTTGCCGGGGAAACGGATTGCCACGCCAGTGTGCGCACTGGCTCGCAATGACAGGTTTGTGCAAAACAGCTATTTTGCAACAGGCCCTTTCTTCCAGTCTATGACCTTGCGCCCTTTCGACCCTTCGTGCTATAATGGATCCCTATTAAGAAAACACCGTCCCCCCTGCCATACCAGCCAGAAAGGAAGGACCTCATGAAGCTGATCCGAACCCGACTCCTTTTGCCCCTGTTGGCAGCGCTGTTTCTGACCGTGGGGCTGACTGCCTGCGGCAGCTCCTCCCAGCCCGCTCCCACCGACACCAGTGCCGACGTGGTGGGCATTTACCGCCTGCAGCACATCTCCGCCGCCGGGCTGGATCTGGACGCCGATGCGCTGAGCGAGACCATGGGCACCCAGATCTCTATCCAGCTGGAGGTGAAGGCCGACGGCACCTTTGTTATGGACTCCGCCATGCCGGAGCTGAACCGGCAGGAGACCATCTCGGGCACCTGGAGCCAGAAGGACGGCGCCATTACCTTTGCCACCGACAGCGAGGAACTGCCCGTCACCTTTTCCGACGGGGTCCTGACCCTGGAGCAGAACGACCAGAGCCTGGTATTTGAAAAGAGCTGAACCGAGAACCGCGGCAGACGGAACCCCCGTCTGCCGCGGTTTTTTGTAAAAACGGCAGAGGCCGGACGCCCGCTCCTGGCGCCCGGCCCCTGCCGAAGGAAAGAGGATACAATGAAATGAAAAGAAACTGTCTCTTGCAAGGATTATGATACCGGAGAGATGTTAACGAAAAAATCCCCAGGTGTTACAATTCCGTTAAATCTGCCATCCATTCTGTAAAGATCCTGTGAAGAAAAGCGAAACGGGCAGCGTTGCGCTCGCTGCCCATTTCTTATGATTGGAGGATAGAATGAAAAGAAGCTTTGTCTCTTGCAAGTGATATCCTAACAGTGGGTTGTTAAAAAAAGTAGCTCTGTTTGTTACAATTTGATTAAATGTACAAAAAAGCCGTCTTCTTTACCTCAAATTCTGGAAAAAGCTCTGGAGTAATGCGGTACATTCCGCCTCCATCAGGCCGCCGTAGATGCGGGGATGGTGGTTGAACCGCTCCTCAAACAGATTGAGCACCGACCCGCAGCACCCGGCCTTGTCATCCTTGGCCCCGTAGTACAGGGCGGGGATGCGGGCGTTGACGATGGCCCCGGCGCACATGGGACAGGGCTCCAGAGTGACGTACAGGGTGCAGCCCGTCAGCCGCCAGCCCCCCAGGGCGGTGCAGGCCTGATGGATGGCCTCGATCTCGGCGTGGCCCAGGGCGGTGCGGGCGGTCTCCCGCCGGTTGCGGCCCTCCCCCACCACCACGCCGTCCTTTACGATGACGCAGCCTACCGGCACCTCGCCCTCCTCCATGGCCTGACGGCCCAGCTCCAGGGCGCGGGCCATGTAATCCCGATGCTCCATCCGCTCTCCTCCTTCTCTCACACGGCTTTTGTGGTCATGTGTCCTTATATTTGTTATAGCATAATTTCAAAGGCTATGCTATACTATTTGAAGGAAACCTAACTTTTTTGCAGGTGATTGTTTTGGTCGAAATTTTCCTCATCGCCGTCAGTCTGGCCCTGGACGCCTTTGCCGTTTCAGTGTCCAGCGGCATTTCCATTCCCGGCTTCGGCGGCCGGCAGGCCGTGAAAATGGGACTCTGGTTCGGCGGTTTCCAGTTTGCCATGCCCCTCACCGGCTGGCTGCTGGGCACCAGCGTCAGTCAGTACATCGAGGCGGTGGATCACTGGGTGGCCTTCGCCCTTCTGGCCATCATCGGCGGCCGGATGGTGTGGGGCGCTCTGCGCCGCGGCGCCGGCGAGGAGGAGGAAACCCCCTCCGACCTGTCCGCCCGGCGGCTGTGCCTGCTGGCCATCGCCACCAGCATCGACGCTCTGGCCGTGGGCGTGTCCATGGCCTTTATGAATGTGCCGGTGCTCCTCTCCGCTGTGGTCATCGGTGTGGTGGCCTTTGTGCTGTCTGTGGTGGGCGGCCTGGCGGGCCGCAGGCTGGGGGCCCTGTTCCAGCGGCGGGCTGAACTGGTGGGCGGTCTGGTACTGGTGGGCATCGGCATTAAAATTCTGGTGGAGCATACGATGGGAGGCTGAACCGTGGGCATTTGGGAACGTCTGGACCTGGACCCGGCGGTCCACCGCATGGTGGCCCTGGTGGGGAGCGGCGGCAAGTCGTCCACCATGTACGCCATGGCCAAGCAAGCAGCGGACAGCGGGCGGAAGGCGGTGGTCACCACCACCACCCACATCCTTCCCCATCCCGGCCTGCCTCTGGCGGGGGATCTGGCCCAGCTGGCTGCCCTGCTGAAGAAGCACCGGGTGGTCACCCTGGGGGCCTACGACAGCCGGGGCAAGCTGACCGGGGCGGGCGATCCCGGGGCCTGTCTGGAGCTGGCCGACGTGGTGCTCATTGAGGCTGACGGGGCCAAGCTGCGGCCTCTCAAGGCTCCGGCGGACCATGAGCCGGTGATCCCTCCCTCCTGCCACGCCGTTATCGCGTCGGCAGGCCTGGACAGCCTGGGCAAACCTGTGGAGGAGATCTGCCACCGGCCGGAGCGGGTATGCGCCCTGCTGGGGGTGGAGCCCGACCACAAAATCACCCCCGCCGACGTGGCGGCCATTTTGTCCAGCCCTCTGGGCGGACGAAAAGACGTGGGACAGGCCATGGCCTTCCGCTGTCTGCTGAACAAGGCGGACGACGATCAGCGGTGGACCTGGGGCACGGAAATTCAGGGGCTGTTGGCCCAGCAGGGCATCCACAGCGCCATTACTTACTACAAAGAAGAGGAGCGGGGCGGATCATGCTTATTCTAGTGAAAGGCGCAGGAGATCTGGCCACCGGCACGGCGGTGCGGCTGTACCGGGCGGGCTTTCAGGTGGTCATGACGGACATTGCCCAGCCCACGGCGGTGCGGCGAACCGTGGCCTTCTCCCAGTGTATCTACGACGGTCAAACCACCGTGGAGGGAATTACCGCCCGGAAGGCGGAAAACCGGGACCAGGTCAGGGACATTCTGGCCGCCGGGGAGATCCCGGTGCTGGTGGACCCCCAGGCCGCCATCCTGGCCCAGCTGCCCTTTATGGTAGTGGTGGACGCCATTCTGGCCAAAAAGAATTTGGGCACCACCATCAGCGACGCCCCCATCGTGCTGGCCCTGGGCCCAGGCTTCACCGCCGGCACCGACTGCCACGGCGTCATTGAGACCAAGCGGGGCCACGATCTGGGCCGACTCATCCTGGAGGGGTCCGCCATCCCCAACACCGGCGTGCCCGGCGACGTGGGAGGCTACACCAAGGAGCGCATTATCCGCTCTCCCGCCGACGGGCCCTTTGAGCCGGTGGCTCAGATCGGCCAGCAGGTCAATCTGGGGGACGTGGTGGCAAAAGTCAACGGCATCCCCGTCACCGCCCAGCTCACCGGCATCGTCCGGGGGATGCTCCCCGCCGGCATCCCGGTAACCGCCGGGATGAAGGCCGGTGACATCGACCCCCGGTGCGAGGTGCGCCACTGCTTCACCGTGTCCGACAAGGCCCGGGCCATCGGCGGCGGCGTGCTGGAGGGTATTCTGTACTTTGGAAGGAGATTGCGCCTGTGGAACGACTGATTCTGTGCGGCGGCGGCCACGTTTCCCTGGAGCTGGCCTATGTTGCCGCCCGGCTGGAGTTTGAGGTGGTCGTCATTGACGACCGGCCGGAGTTTGCCAACACTGACCGCTTCCCCATGGCCCATCAGGTGCTGTGTATGCCCTTTGACCAGGCTCTCAGCCAGCTGGGCAGCCGGGACAGCGACTATTTCGCCATTCTTACCCGGGGCCACGCCTTTGACAAGGGCTGCCTGGCCCAGGTGCTGCGGGGGCAGTACGCCTATGTGGGCATGATCGGCAGCCGCACCAAGGTGACCGCCGTGTACAAGGCCCTCCGGGAAGAGGGCTTTTCCCAGGAAATGCTGGACGGGGTGTACTCCCCCATCGGCCTGTCCATCGGGGGCCAGACCCCGGCGGAGATCGCCGTGGCCATTGCCGCCCAGCTGATCCAGGTCCGCGCCCAGCGGGGCCCCGGCGCTGTCAAGCCGCCGGAGGAGTCCGGGGTGCTGTGCACCATCATCGAGAAGCACGGCTCCGCCCCCCGGGGTGTGGGTACCTGGATGCTGGTACACCCCGACGGCAGCTGCGCCGGTACCATCGGCGGCGGCGCCGTGGAGTATGAGGCCAAGAACCATGCCCTGGCGCTGTGGCAGTCCGGCGGATCGGAGGAGGTCGTGGAGTACGACCTGTCCCACGCCGCCGCCGAGCTGGGCATGGTGTGCGGCGGCCGGGTGAAGGTCCGCTTTACGCCGAAAAAAATCTGACCATACAGAAGCCGCCGGTGACCCGGCCGGAGAGCGCCGGACCAATCCTTCGGCGGCTCGGCAGCCTCCCTGTGGCTCATCACCCTGCTCACTGCCGGTCCGATGGGGGTGAGCGGTAGCAAGAGCGGCCCCGCTGCGCTGTGCAGCGGGGCCGCTCTTTGATTTTGTTACCGCTCCTCCCGGAAATAGGGCAAACCGAGGGAGTTTGGCGGCTGCTTGACCCCCACGGGACCTGTCCCGCGGGGACCCCCCCGATTTCTATTTGCGGCCGGGGAAAATGAATTCCCCCGGCCCGCGCGCCAAGGCGCGTCCCGCCTGCGGCGGGTCCCAAGACAAGCAGCTTTTACACTGGCAATCAATCCGGCTTACCGCTCCTCCCGGAAGTAGGGCAAACCGAGGGAGTTCGGGGGCTGCTTGTCTTTGCTGTTGCGCAGGGAGGTAAAGATCAGCACGATGACGGTGACCACATAGGGCAGGATCTTGTACAGCTCGTCGGGGATAAAGCCCAGGTGGAGCCGCTGGTACAGGATCATCAGCGCGCCGAAGAGGATGGAGCCCCAGATGGCGTTGAGGGGCCGCCACAGGCAGAAGATGACCAGGGCAACCGCCAGCCAGCCCTCGCCGGACAGGGCCTCATGGTTCCACACGCAGCTGGCGATGGTCATGATGTACACCATGCCGCCGATGGCCGAGATGCCGCCGCCGATGACGGTGGCCAGATATTTGTACCGGGTGACGTTGACGCCGGCGGCGTCGGCGGTGGCGGGGGACTCGCCCACCGCCCGCAGGGACAGGCCCGCCCGGCTCTTGTTGAGGAACAGGTGCATCCCCACCGTCAGCACGATGCCCAGGTAGAGGAAGATGCTGTGACCGAAGAGCAGGGGTCCCACCACCGGCAGCTCCTGCAGGGCCGCCGGGAAGGGGGAATTGAGAAAAACCGCCTTCAGGTCGTTGCTCACCGCCACATAGCCACCGGAGGTCACCCGCATATACTCGCCGATGAACTGGCCGGCGCCGGTACCGAAGATGGCCAGGGCCAGACCGGTGACGTTCTGGTTGGCCCGGAGGGTGATGGTGAGGAAGGAGTAGATGAGGGCTCCGATGGCGCCGCCCAGGAAGGCGAAGAACAGAGCCAGGATGACGGCCAGCACGCCGCTGGTGCCGCCGGCCCCCTCGAAGTAGAAGGCAGCGCCCAGGCCCATGGCTCCGCCCATGAACATCATGCCCTCCACGCCCAGGTTCAGGTTGCCCGCCTTCTCCGACAGGATCTCACCCAGGGTGCCGTAGAGCAGAGGTACACCGTTGAGAACGGCGGCCATGATCAGGAGCAGGACCGCATTGCTGTTAATACCCATAATCAGGCCACCTCCTTATGGCTGCCCCGGAAGATGAGGCGGTAGTTGATGAAGAACTCACAGCCCAGCATACAGAACAGGAAGATGCCGGTGATGATGTCCGAGATGGAGGCGGGCACAGAGAGCTGGGTCTGAAGGGTGTCGGCGCCCTTGTCCAGCACCGCCAGCAGCACCGAGATGCCCACCATGGCGAAGGGATTGAGCTGGGCCAGCCAGGCCACGGTGATGGCGGTAAAGCCCACACCGGCGGCCACGCCGGAGTACAGGGTGTTGTCGGCGCCGGAGCAGACGATGAAGCCCACCAGACCGGCGATGGCGCCGGAGAGGAACATGGTCCGCATGATGATCTTGCCCACGTTCATACCGGCGTACCGGGCGGTGTTCTCGCTCTCGCCGATGACGGCGATCTCGTAGCCCTGCTTGGTGTACTTCATGTAGAAGAACATGGCCACCGTCAGGACCAGGACGATGATCCAGCCGCAGTGGACCCCCAGCACCTTGGGCAGCACGGCGGCGGAGTCGAACTGGGGAATGATCTGGGAGCCGGGACGGCCCTCCCAGGGGCCGCCCTGGAGCCACTTCACCACGCCGATCATGATATAGTTCATCATCAGGGTGAACAGGGTCTCGTTGGTGCCCCACTTGGCCTTGAAGAAGGCGGGCACCAGGGCCCACAGGCCGCCGCAGATGGCGCCGGCCACCGCCATGACCACCAGCAGGGCGGGACCGGGCAGCTTATCCGCCCAGAACAGGGCGAAGTAGGAGGCGCCCACGGCGCCGGCGGTGATCTGGCCCTCGGCGCCGATGTTCCAGAAGCGCATTTTGAAGCAGGGGGCGATGGCCAGGGCGGTGCCCAGCAGGGGCACGGCAATCTTTACGGTCTGGCGGATGGCGGTGGGCTTGCCCAGGGAGCCGCCCACCATGGTGCCGAAGGCCCCAAAGGGGTTGTGGCCCATGAGCAGGAAAATGAGGGCGCTGATGAGGATGGCCGCAAGGAAGGAGGCTCCGCGGATGGCCCACACCTGGCCCTTGGGCATTCCATCCCGCTTGGCCAGACGGATCAGGGGTGTATTGGATTCATGCACGGCTCTCTCCCTCCTTTCCGCCGCCCACATGGGTCATGAGCAGGCCCACCTGCTCCTTGGTGGCGGTGGGTCCGTCCACAATGCCGGACACCTGGCCGCCGCACAGCACCAGAATCCGGTCGCACAGCTCCAGCAGCACGTCCAGATCCTCGCCCACCAGCAGCACCGCCACTTCCTTCATCTTCTGCTCGTTGAGCAGCCGGTAAATGGTGTAGGAGGAGTTGATGTCCAGGCCCCGGACGGGATAGGCGGTCATGAGCACGGTGGGGGTGGAGGCGATCTCACGGCCCACCAGCACCTTCTGCACGTTGCCGCCGGACAGACGGCGCACCGGGGTGGCCACTCCGGGGGTGACGATCTCCAGCTCGTCAATGAGCTTTTCAGCCAGAGCCTTGGGGGTCTTTCGGTCCACCAGGGGGCCAGGGGTGTCCTTGTAGGTCTTGAGCATCATGTTGTCCACCATGCCCATGCCGCCCACCAGGCCCATGCCCAGCCGGTCCTCGGGCACGAAGGCCAGGGAGACGCCCACCTTGCGGATCTGGCCGGGGGTCTTGCCCACCAGCTCCTCCCCCGCCTTGTCCACCGGCACATGGTGGCCGGCGATGTCGCTTTCAGGGTGGGGCGGATAGTAGAAGATGTGGCCGGAGTCCGCCTTTTGCAGGCCGGCAATGGCCTCCAGCAGTTCCTTCTGGCCGGAACCGGCGATACCGGCGATGCCCAGGATCTCGCCGCCGAAAGCCTGGAAGGAGATGTCCTTCAGCACCGGCAGGCCCTCGCCGTTGCGGCAGTTGAGGCCCTTCACCTCCAGCCGCAGGTCCTTGTACTTGGCCTGGGGCCGGTCGATGTTCAGGGTGACGGCGTGGCCCACCATCATCTCGGTGAGCTTCTGGGGGTTGGTGTCGCAGGTGTTGACGGTGCCGATGTACTTGCCCTTGCGGAGGACCGCCACCTTGTCGGACAGGGCCATCACCTCGTGGAGCTTGTGGGTGATGATGACGATGGCTTTGCCGTCGGCCTTCATGGCCCGGAGGATGTTGAAGAGCCGCTCGGTCTCCTGGGGGGTGAGGACGGCGGTAGGCTCGTCCAGGATGAGGATCTCGGCCCCCCGGTAGAGCACCTTGACGATCTCCACCGTCTGCTTCTCTGACACCGACATATCATAGACCTTCTTGTTGGGGTCGATGCCGAAGCCGTACTTGTCGCTGATGGCCTGGACCTGGGCGGCCACCGCCTTGCGGTCGTGCTCCTTCCCCTTCAGGCCCAGGGCGATGTTCTCGGCGGCGGTGAACACCTCCACCAGCTTATAGTGCTGGTGGATCATGCCGATGCCGTGGGCAAAGGCGTCCTTGGGAGAGCGGATGGTCACCGGCTTGCCGTCGGCCAGAATCTCTCCCTCATCGGGGAGGTAGATGCCGGAGAGCATATTCATCAGCGTGGTCTTGCCGCTGCCGTTCTCTCCCAGCAGGGAGAGGATCTCCCCCCGGTTGATGGCCAGGTCAATGCCATCGTTGGCCACCACCTTGCCGAAGCGTTTGGTGATGTGCCTGAGTTCAATTGCATGGACAGTTTCCAAGGCTGTCATCCTTCCTGTGATGAGACGTGGGTGGGTGCTTTACGGGATTTCCCGGGAAAGGACAGAAAAGAGGGCTGCGTGTGCAGCCCTCTTTTGGGTTAAGGTCATCAATAGGCGGAGTTGAGCCACTCGATGCCGTCGATCTGCACGGTGAAGTAAGGCGCAGACTGGAAGTAGGACTCATGGAAAGCGCCGTCAAACACGGCCTCCTGGTCATCGGCCACGAAGTCGCCGTCGGTATCCAGGGCCATGCAGGTGGTGAGGGGCTGGCCCTCCACAGTGAAGGTGGAGGTGTCAAACACCTGCAGCTCGCCGGAACGGATCTGCTCCTCCACCTCGGCCAGCTTCTCAGCGGTGCCCTCGGCGGCGATGTCGGTGTTCAGCTCGGTCATAACCACAGCGCCCTCGTCCATGCCGTGGCACCAATCCTGGTCGAACTCCTCGCCGTTGGCCACGGCCTCGATGGCGTACTCAAAGTACACGGACCAGTCGATGCGGGTACCGATGAGGGAGGAATCGGGAGCCACGGAGATCATGTCGTTGTTGTAGCCGGTGTGGAAAGCGCCGTTGTTCTGGGCGGCGGTGGCGGGGGTGGTGTTGTCGGAGTGCTGGGAGATCATGACGCAGCCGGCGTCGCACAGAGCCTGGGCGGCATTGCCCTCCTCAGAGGCGTCGGACCAGGAGCCCACGAACTGGACCTTCATGGTCACGCTGGGGCACACGCTCTTGGCGCCCAGGTAGTAGGCGGTAAAGCCGGAGATCACCTCGGCGAAGGAGTAAGCGCCCACATAGCCGATAACGGCCTGGTCGGCGGTGATCTCGCCGTTGTCGATCATCTCCTGAAGCTTCATACCGGCAACCACGCCGGCCAGGTAGCGGCCCTCATAGATGTTGGCGAAGGCGTTGTGGGTGTTGTCCAGGCCGTCGTTCCAGGAAGCCTGGTTGGTGCAGGCGATGAACTCAATCTCGGGGTAGTCGGGAGCCACCTTCAGCATGAAGGGCTCAAAGCCGTAGGAGTTGTTGATGATCAGGTCGCAGCCGGCCTCGGCCAGCTCGATGTTGGCGTCCTCACAGGAGGAGTCCTCGCCGATGTTCCACTTGACCTGCCAGTCGATGTTGATGCCCTTGGCGGCCAGCTTCTCGGTGACAGCCTCCTTGCCGCGGATGAAGTTGTAGGTGTAGCCCTGGTCGTTCTCGTCGCCGATGCAGATCAGGCCCACCTTGACGCTCTTGCCCTCACCAGAGGGGGTCTCGGTGCTGCCGGAAGTGGTCTCGCCGCCAGCGGGGGTCTCGCTGTCCCCACCGCCGCCGCAGGCAGCCAGGCCCACCATCATGGCGCCGGCCAGGAGCAGTGCAAGCAGTTTTCTCTTCTTCATGTCCAAGTTTCCTCCTTTGATCCACAAAATCTTCCATTCTTTCCTTCAAAACAGCCTGCTTCCCTACAGGCTGGTCTGAACACACTCATGACGGCAGGCCGCTCAGCAGAACTCCACGCCGTCCTCTACACTCATACTCTTAATTCTCGCAAGAGATTCCACCCGCACGCCCATGCCGCGGATCAGGTCGCCGCCGGGCTGGAAGGCCTTCTCCACGGCGATACCGGCGCCCACCAGGGCAGCCCCGGCGTCCCGCACCAGCTTGATGAGGCCCTGGAGGGCAGAGCCGTTGGCCAGAAAGTCGTCAATGATGAGCACCCGGTCCTCGGGCAGCAGGAACTGCTTGGCCACAATGATATCGTATACCTTGCCGTGGGTAAAGGACTCCACTTTGGAGGTATACACGTCGCCGGCGATGTTCTTGGTCTTGTTCTTCTTGGCAAAGATCACCGGGCAATCAAAAAACTGCGCGGCCACACACGCGATCCCGATCCCCGATGCCTCGATGGTCAAAATCTTGGTAACCCCGCAGTCCTTGTACAAACGCAAAAATTCCTTACCCATTTCCTGAAACAGCTTGACATCCATCTGATGATTGAGGAAGCTGTCCACCTTCAGCACGCCGCCTTCCCGAATGATGCCGTCGGTGCGGATGCGATCTTCCAGCAATTTCATACCGCCGTCTCCTTAACAAAAAATTCATATTTATTGTATCGAATTCTGCATCCCTCTGCAACCGACCATATTCTATCAAAAAACAGCGCTCTCGTCACCTCTTTTTATTCATTTTGTCTGATTTATACAGGGTTTTTTCTGCCTCCCGCCCGGGAGGCCCTCCGTTTTTCGTTGTACTTTCCCCTTTCCTTTGCTAAAATAGGGGGTGTGAGACCCAGATCCCTGTTTTACCCATGATAAAGGAGGTCTTTTTTTCATGAAGCGCCGGATCTGTGCGGCGGCTCTCACCGCCGTTTTACTGCTTTGCGCCGCACCCCTCTCCCCCGCCGCCCGGGCTTTTTCCGATACCAGCGGCCACTGGGCCCAGGCCGACATCGACAAGGCCCGGGATTACGGCCTGATGGAGGGCTACCCCGACGGCCGGTTCGGCATCGGCGACGACATCACCCGGGCGGAATTTGTCACCGTCCTGTGCCGGATGTTTGACTGGGACATGATCTCCCCGTCCTCCCCCTCCTACATAGACTGCGGCACCAAGGAGTGGTACTACTCCGCGGTGGAGACCGCCCGGGCCCACGACGTGATGGACCCCAACGGCGCCTTCCGGCCCCTGGATCTCATCAGCCGGGAGGAGATGGCGGTGATGCTGGTCCGGGCCCTGGGGTACGACACCCTGGCCCAGGACCTGTCCTCCCTGTCCCTCCCCTTTGACGATGTGAAGAGCAACGCGGGCTACATCGCCATTGCCTATGACATCGGCATGATCAAGGGGGTGGCCGGCCCCAACGGTCAGCTCAAGTTCCTGCCCTCCCACTCCGCCACCCGGGAGGAGGCCGCCGCCATGCTGGTGCGGGTATATGAGCGGTACATCTCCAAGGTGGACTGGCTCCACGGCTTCTACGCCTTCTCCTCTTACTCCCAGATCAACCTGACCGCCGATATGGACGCCGTCAGCGTGGGCTGGGCCCGGCTGGAGTACGGCGAAAACGGCCCCACCCTCAACTCCACCAGCACAAACGGCAACGACTGGGTGAAACCCTCCGATCCCACCCCCGCCACCGACTACTTTACCAGCCACGGGGTAGACTACAACCTGTGCGTTTTTGGCTCGGCCACCGACTCGGTGACCCTGGCCGACGGCTCCACCACCTCCACCGTGGCCGCTGTGGTCAACAACTCCAACGCCCGGGCCCAGGCCATTGACGCCCTGGTGGCCGCCGCCGGGGACTACGCCGGCCTGACCATCGACTTCGAGGGGCTGAAGGGGGATACCATAAAGAAGAATTATGTCACCTTCATGCAGGAGCTGCGGGCCGCTCTGCCCGACAGCAAGACCCTGTATGTGTGCGTCCAGCCCGACACCTGGTACACCGGCTTTGACTACCGTGGCCTGGGTGAGGTGTGCGACAAGGTGATCCTCATGGCCCACGACTACCAGTGGATCTCCATCCCCGAGTCCTATGTGGGCACCGGCAACACCGACTCCCCCGTCACCCCCATTGCCAGCGTGTACGAGGCCCTGCGGGACATCACCGATCCGGATACCGGCGTCCGGGATGTGAGCAAGATCGCCCTGGCCATCTCCTTCGGCACCGCCGGGTTCCATATTGACGAGGATGGAAAACTCCTGGACACCACCATCTACCACCCCGGCGCCTCCACCCTGGCCGCCCGGCTGGCCCAGCCGGACACGGTGGTGACCTACAGCGACAAGTACCGCAATCCCTACGCCCTCTACACCGCCGAGGACGGCAGCCGCTACAAGGTCTGGTACGAGGACGCCCGCAGCGTAGCCGACAAGCTCCAGCTGGCCCGGATGTTCGGGGTCACCGGGGTCTCCCTGTGGCGGATCGGCGTCATTCCCGCCGCCGAGGGCTATGACGTGTGGAGCGCCGTCCAGGCCGCCCGATGACAGGACTCCCCCCTGACGAAAAGGAGAGATGGACATGATATCGGACAAAAAGCGATTCTGGAAGGAATTTTTCTGGATGAACGTGGCCACGGTCATGATCTCCGTGGGCGTCTACTGCTTCAAATTCCCCAACAACTTCTCCATGGGCGGTGTGTCCGGCCTGTCCATCCTGCTGGGCAAGGTGCTGCCCGTGCTGTCGGCCTCCTCCTACAACACCATTATTAATGTGCTCTTCCTCATCCTGGGCTTTCTGATGTTGGACAAGAGCTTTGGGTTCCGGACGGTGTACTGCTCCCTGCTGTCGGCGGGCCTGATCCAGGTATTCTCCTGGGTGTGGCCCCTCACCGCCCCCCTCACCGATCAGCTGATGCTGGAGCTCTTCTTCGCGGTCATCCTGCCCGCCCTGGGGGCCGCCATTCTGTTCAACATTGACGCCTCCTCCGGCGGCACCGACATCGCCGCCATGATTTTGAAGAAGTACACCGGTCTGGACGTGGGCACCGCCCTGCTCATCTCGGACGTGGCCATTGCGGCCGCCGCCCTCTTCGTCTTTGACGCCACGGCGGGCCTGTGCTCCCTGCTGGGTCTGGCCCTCAAGTCGGTGCTGGTGGACTCGGCCATCGAGTCCCTCAACCGCCGGAAGGCCTTCTTTGTCATCACCTCCGACCCGGAACACGTCTGCGACTATGTGACCCACACACTGGTGCGGGGCGCCACCGTCTGGACCGCTCAGGGCGCCTACACCCACGACGTCCACCACGTGGTGCTCACCGTTCTCTCCCGCAGGCAGGCGGTCACCCTGCGCCGCTATCTGAAGCAGGTGGACCCCCACGCCTTTATGATCGTGGCCAACTCCAGCGAGATTTTCGGCAAGGGCTTCCTGCGGGCGTAGGGGCAGAACACCGATAGATCTATACCCCCTGTACCGGGGCGGCGTTTGTGAATTTTCGATGAACGCCGCCCCGGTTTTCTTGCCTGTAGAGAAAAAAAGGTGTACACTAGTGCTGTTTCGCCGGAACAGTCCGGCAATCACAAGGAGGAACGAGATATGAATTGGAAGAAGCTCTTGTGCGCCGGACTGAGCGGCGCGCTTCTGGCCGGGGCCATGGCCGGTTGCAGCACGGCGGAGCCTCAGCCCACCCCCGCTGCCGACGACATCGCCTACCAGGCCACCGGCCTGAGCCGGGACACCGTGCTCTTCACCGTGGACGGCCGGGAGGTCACCGCCGACCAGTACCTGTACTGGCTGCTGACCAGCATCTCCACCGCCAAGAGCGCCGGCTATCTGGCCGACGACGAGGCCTGGGAGGAGGAGATCGAAGGTCAGCCCACCGCCGACTATCTGAAGGAGCAGGCCCTGGAGATCAGCAAGCTGTACGCCTCCGTGGCCAACCACGCCGATGAGGCGGGCATCGTGGTCACCGAGGATCAGCGGGCCGAGGCTGAGGAGCAGCTGGACCAGATGGGCGCCATGTATGAGGCCTACTACGGCCTGACCACCCAGGAGTGGCTGGACCAGCAGTGCATCAGCCGGGAGGGCTACCTGGGCCTGAACGACGCCTACTACCTGGTGTCCGGCCTGGAGGAGTCCCTGAAGGAGTCCGGCGAGCTGGACCCCACCGATGATGACATCCGGAACATGATCGATTCCGAGGGCATTTACAGCTGCAAGCACATCCTGCTGGCCTTCCCCCAGCACGACGACGGCTCCGATCCCACCGATGAGGAGAAGGCGGCCACCAAGGCGGAGGCCGACGCCCTGTATGCTGAGATCACCGCTGCTGCCGATCCCGCCGCCGCCTTTGACGCCGCCATGAACGAGCAGAGCGACGACGGCCGGGACGAGACCACCGGCGAGCTGTATAAGCCTGAGGGCTACACCTTCCTGTCCACCGGCGCCATGGTGGACGGCAGCGGCTCCCTGGTTACCGAGTTCGTCACCGCCGGTACCGAGCTGGAGGTGGGCCAGATCAGCCAGCCCGTGGAGACCGACTACGGCTACCACATCCTGCTGCGGCAGGACGCCGACAATGAGGAGACCCGCACCGCCTACACCGACTATGCCATGAACCAGCTGCTGGACCAGTGGACGGCGGACGCCAAGGTGGAGACCACCGAGGCCTATGACAACCTGGACCCCAAGGCCTTCTACGACTTCATGATGAACATGGTCCTGGAGTGGCAGGAGGAGCAGCAGGCTGAGGCCGAGGCCGCCGCCTCTGCCAGCCCCTCGGCGGAGACCGAGAGCCCCGCTCCTGAGACCGAATCCCCCGCGGCGGAGCCTTCCGCCTCCCCCGCAGCCTGAGGCCCTTTTTCGCATCCCCACGCAGCAGCCCGGCTTTGTCCCGGCTGCTGCGTTTTTTATTCATTCTTTCAACTATAATTATTTGATTTAAAACGATAGTTTCTTGTAAAAATACTGAGTTGTGACACCCTATATCTATAGTTGGGATATCCTCAGATATGCGGGGTGGCTGCTGTGGAAAAACAAAAGAAAAAGCGGTGGCTGGGTGAAGTGGGCACACGGGTGTGGAACTCCCGCGCCCAGCTGGGCATGAGCCGGGAACAGCTGGCCGAGCAGCTTGGCATTACAGCTCAGTACGTCAGCGACATTGAGCAGGGTAAAAAGTGTATGTCTATGTCTATTTTTGTAGAGATGAGTCAGGTGCTGGGAGTAGGACTGGACTTCCTGGCCCACGGCACTCCGCCGGAGGACCCGGCGGTGGATCGACTGGAGCGCCATCTGCGCCAGACCTCTCCTCTGGACCGGGAACTGGCCGCCCATATGCTTCTGCTGGCCCTGGAGGCGGCAGAGGCCATGGGCCCGGAGGAATAGGGCATGGCTGCCCACATTCGGGTGCTGGTGGCGGAGGACGACCCCGCCGCCCGGCGGCTGCTGAGCGAAGCCCTGCCCCGGCTGCCCGGGCTCTCCCTGTGCGGTGTGGCCGCCGACGGGCTGGAGTGCCTGGCCCTCATAGACCTGCTGCAGCCCGACGCGGTGCTGCTGGACCTGGTGATGCCCAACCTGGACGGGCTGGGGGTGCTGCGGGCCATGGGCCGGCGGCGGGATGGCCCTGTGGTGGTGGTCACCTCCCAGATCTCCCACCAGGGGGTGGTGGGGTGCGCCCTCTCCCTGGGCGCCAGCTACTATCTGGTCAAGCCAGTGAATGTCCAGGCCCTGCCGGAACTGCTCCAGTTCCTCTGCGGCGCGCCTCTGGAGCGCCAGGCTCTGGAACTGCTGTCCTCCATGGGAGCCTCCGGCCTGGGCATGGAGGCGGCTGCACGGGCCGCTGTGGTCCTCCATCAGCACCCCAACGCCCTGCTGAAGGAGGCTTACGCCCCCACCATTGCCGGTCAGCGCACCTGTTACGGCAGCGTGGAAAAGAATATCCGCTCCATGGTGGACAAGCTCCACACCAACCCATCCCCCGGCTATCTGGCCCTTATGGACGGCCTGCCGCCCCAGCGGCCCAGCAATCTGATCTTTCTCCGACACCTGGCCCGGGCTCTGGACCAGGGCGGCGGGTAAATGGAAAATATTTCCCATTCGACACCCTTAGGCCTCTTTTGCGGAAAAATATGGTAATCTATAGTCAGACCAACTACTTACCACCGCGAAGGAGGCGCTTTTATGCCGTTGCTACGTCGAAAGGGCCTGTTTGAAAGCAACCGGGTCCAGTTTATGCCCATTTCCGCCATCTCCCCCAATCCGGCCCAGCCCAGAAAGGTCTTTGCCCAGGACGGGCTGGAGGAATTGGCGGCCAGCATTAAGGAGCACGGGGTGCTCCAGCCCCTGTCGGTGCGCCGGACAAGCACCGGGCTGGAACTGGTGTCGGGAGAACGCCGTCTGCGGGCCTCCAAGCTGGCGGGGCTCACCGAAGTGCCCTGTATTATTGTCAGTGTAGACGGGCAGGAGTCCTCCCTGCTGGCCCTAGTGGAAAATTTACAGCGCCGGGACCTGGACTTTGTGGAGGAGGCCGCCGCCCTGTCCTCTCTCATTCAGACCTACCGTCTCTCCCAGGAGGAGGCCGCCAAACGGGTGGGCAAGTCCCAGTCCGCCGTGGCCAACAAGCTGCGGCTGCTGCGGCTCCCCCCTGCCGCCCTGTCGGTCCTCCGGGAGCACGGCTGCACCGAGCGCCACGCCCGGGCCCTTCTGAAACTGGACGACCCCGCCGCCCAGGAGGCGGCTGCCCGCTATGTGGCGGAGGAGGGCCTGACGGTGGCCAAGACCGAGCAATATGTGGAGGAGCTGCTCCACCCCGCCCCGGACAAGCCCGCCCGAAAGAAGCCCGCCTTTATTATTAAGGATGTGCGGCTCTTCCTCAACACCGTCACCCGTGGGCTGTCCATCATGAAAAGCGCCGGGGTGAACGCCAACTGCAAGCGCCAGGAGACGGCGGACTCCATCCAGCTGACCATTACCATTCCCAAATCATAGCCTTCCCTCTCTTTTGGAGTGTTTCACGTGAAACAGTGAAACACTCCTTTTTCTGTTTGACAATTAAGCTGTGTTTCACGTGAAACAACTTAAGGAACAACCATTCTTTTTCTTTTGCTGTTGAATTGCGTCAGGCAAGGGGATATAATAGAGCCTGAACCTTTACAAGAAAAAGGCAGGTGCGCTATGGCAAAAACCATCGCTATTGTAAATCAGAAGGGCGGGGTGGGCAAAACCACCACCTGCGTCAACCTGGCCGCCGCCCTGAAAAAGCTGGACCAGCGGGTGCTGGTCTGCGACTTTGACCCCCAGGCAAATACCACCTCCGGTTTCGGTGTGGACAAGACCATCTCCCCCAACATCTACGATGTGCTTCTCAACGGCGCCGACGTACACAAGGCTGTGGTGTCCACTCCCTATGTGGACGTGATCCCCGCCAACAAATCTCTGGCAGGCGCCACGGTGGAGATGATCACCGCCGACCACCGGGAGTATCTGCTGAAAAACGCCCTGGATACCCTGGAGACAGACTATGACTATATCTTCATTGACTGTCCCCCCTCTCTGGAGCTGCTCACCCTCAACGCCCTGTGCGCCGCCGATTCCGTGCTGGTGCCGGTACAGTGTGAATATTACGCACTGGAAGGACTGAGCGACCTGCTCTCTACCATCCGCATCGTCAAGCGGTCCCTCAACCCCAGAATTGGACTGGAAGGAGTCATCCTCACCATGTACGACGGGCGGACCAATCTGTCCATGCAGGTGGCGGAGGAGGTCAAGCGCCACTTCCCCGGTCAGGTGTACGCCACGGTAATCCCCCGCAACGTCCGCCTGTCCGAGGCCCCCAGCTTTGGCAAGCCGGTGCAGGCCTATGACCCCTATTCCCGGGGGGCTGAGGCCTATGGAGCCCTGGCGGCCGAACTGCTGGAACACAACCAATTTGCCATTACCCGGGAAGAAAGGAGCGAATGACTATGGCATTGGAACGCGGCCTGGGCAGAGGCCTGGGCGCGCTGCTGGGCGACGCCGCCCTCCAGTCCCAGGAGGGTGGTTCCCTCTCCCTCCCCATCTCCCAAGTGGAACCCGGCCTGAAGCAGCCCCGGAAGCGGTTCGACGAGGAATCCCTCCAGGACCTGGCCGACTCCATCCGCACCCACGGGGTCATTCAGCCCCTGACTGTGCGGCGGCTGGCCTCAGGCTACTATCAGATCATCGCCGGTGAGCGCCGGTGGCGGGCCGCCAAGATCGCGGGCCTCACCGAAATCCCCGCCGTCATCATCGAGGCCGACGACCGGAAGGTCATGGAGCTGGGCCTCATTGAAAATCTCCAGCGGGAGGACCTGAACCCGGTGGAAGAGGCCAACGGCTACAAAGTCCTGATGGACGAGTACGGCCTCACCCAGGAGGAGGTGGCCCAGCGGGTGGGCAAATCCCGCCCGGCGGTGGCCAACGCCCTGCGTCTGCTGGCTCTCCCCGATCCCGTCCACCAGCTGCTGGAGGAGGGTAAGCTGTCCGCCGGACACGCCC
Source organism: Flavonifractor sp. An52 (assembly GCF_002159385.1). Taxonomy (NCBI): domain Bacteria; kingdom Bacillati; phylum Bacillota; class Clostridia; order Eubacteriales; family Oscillospiraceae; genus Flavonifractor; species Flavonifractor sp. An52. Next base: position 89,672 of record NZ_NFIB01000002.1, on the reverse strand, counting down.
GGGCCATTCTGGCCGCCCCCACCGGCGAGCTGCAAAAGAAGCTGGCCCAGAAGGTCATTGCTGAGGACTTGAGCGTCCGGCAGACCGAGGCCCTGGCCAAGCGGCTGGCTGCCGGCGAAAAGGAGCCCCCCTCTCCCCCGCCCGGCCCCGACCTGTCCATCTACCTGCGGGCGGCGGAAAAATCCCTGGCCGCCCGGTTTGGCCGCAAGGTTAACATTATCAGCGGCAAGAAAAAGGGTAAAATAGAGCTGGAATACTATAATCCGGAGGATCTGAACACGCTGCTGGACCTGCTGGAACAGCTGCCTTCCTCCAATCAGGGAGGTGCCGACCTTTGAGCAAACCCGATCCCGAGAAGCAGGAGCGCAGCCGCCTCCAGCACGAGGCCGAGCATGAAAAGCCAACCAAGCGCAACCCGGTGCTCTTCTATCTGATGATCCTGTTCGCAGCAGCCTTTTTGCTGCTGCTCATGTCCTTCCTCATGCAGCGTCGGGCCAATCAGGAGGCCATCGACAACCTGCAGGAGACCTCCAACTCCGCCACCCAGTCCCTGCAAAATACCATTGCCCAGAATGAAACCCTGACCAAACAGGTGGAAGATCTGCAATCCGCTGTCTCCGACAACCAGCAGACCATCCGGGATCAGGAGGACCGTCTGGAGGAACTGGAGCAGGAGAACGAGGAGCTGACCAAGAGCACCCAGGCCATGGACTGGTTCTGGCAGATCAACGAAGCCTATGTGCGGGGCCGCTACACCCAGGCCCGCACCCTCATTGAGGATATGGGCGAAGAGCTGCCGGAGTACCTGCCCAAGGAGAGCATCACCGACAACGACCGCTTCTCCCCCTACGACCGCTATCAGGAGATCTACGAAGCCCTGTATTAAACGGTTTAGTGGGATATAACGCCCACCTTACCGAAGACATGATAGCCGAGCAGAAGGCTCGGGCCACCTGTCACAACATTCTGCCCCGCACATTGTTTCACGTGAAACGGCAGGCGGAACAAAACCGCCTGCCTTCTCTTCCCTATCACACATCAGAAAGGTTGTATCACACCATGCTGGATATCAAGTTTGTTCGTGAGAACCCCGAGATCGTTAAGGAAAACATCAAGAAGAAATTCCAGGACGAGAAGCTGCCCCTGGTGGACCAGGTCATCGCCCTGGACGCTGAGAACCGCAAGACCATCCAGGAGGCCCAGGATCTGCGTACCGCCCGCAACGCCAAGAGCAAGCAGGTGGGCGTGCTGATGGGCCAGTCCAAGAAGGACCCCTCCAAGCTGGCCGAGGCCGAGGCCCTGAAGGCTGAGGTCAAGGCGGACGCCGACCGTCTGGCCTTCCTGGAGAACCGGGAGACCGAGCTGGCCGAGGAGATCCGTAAGATCATGCTGGTCATCCCCAACATCATCGACCCCTCTGTGCCCATCGGCCCCGACGACTCCTGCAATGTGGAGGTTCAGCGCTTTGGCGAGCCCGTCACCCCCGACTATGAGATTCCCTACCACACCCAGATCATGGAGTCCTTTGACGGCATCGACATGGACGCCGCCGGCCGGGTGTCCGGCAACGGCTTCTACTATCTGATGGGCGACATTGCCCGCCTCCACGAGGCTGTGCTGGCCTACGCCCGTGACTTTATGATTGACAAGGGCTTCACCTTCTGCGTGCCCCCCTTCATGATCCACGGCAACGTGGTGGAGGGCGTTATGTCCCAGACCGAGATGGACGCCATGATGTACAAGATCGAGGGCGAGGACCTGTATCTGATCGGTACCTCCGAGCACTCCATGATCGGCAAGTTCATCGACCAGATCATCCCCGAGGAGAAGCTGCCTCAGACCCTCACCTCCTACTCCCCCTGCTTCCGCAAGGAGAAGGGCGCTCACGGCATCGAGGAGCGGGGCGTGTACCGCATCCATCAGTTCGAGAAGCAGGAGATGGTGGTTGTCTGTAAGCCCGAGGACTCCATGAAGTGGTATGAGCAGATGTGGCGCTACTCTGTGGAGCTCTTCCGCTCCCTGGACATCCCCGTCCGTCAGCTGGAGTGCTGCTCCGGCGACCTGGCCGACCTGAAGGTCAAGTCCTGCGATATCGAGGCCTGGTCTCCCCGTCAGCAGAAGTACTTTGAGGTGTGCTCCTGCTCCAACCTGGGCGACGCCCAGGCCCGCCGCCTGAAGATGCGGGTCAAGGGCGAGAAGGGCACCTACCTGCCCCACACCCTGAACAACACCGTGGTGGCTCCTCCCCGTATGCTCATCGCCTTCCTGGAGAACAACCTCCAGGCCGACGGCAGCGTGAAGATTCCCGAGGTCCTGCGCCCCTACATGGGCGGCAAGGAAGTGCTGGTGCCCAAGCACTAATGAACGTAGGGGCGGCCCTTGTGGCCGCCCGCACAGAATAAAGGAGTACCAAATGTCCGCAAAAGAGAAAACCAAAGGCTTTATGGCCGAGTTCCGCAAGTTTATTGCCCGTGGCAACGTAATGGATCTGGCTGTCGGCGTTATCATCGGCGGCGCCTTCAAGACCATCGTGGATTCCCTGACCAACGACATTCTTATGCCCTTCGTGGGCCTGTTCATCGGCGAGTCCACCTTCGCCGCCCTCACCTTCCAGCTGGGAGGCGCCACCATCGCCTTCGGCAGCTTTATCCAGGCGGTGGTCAACTTCCTCATCATGGCCTTCGTCATCTTCTGTCTGGTGAAGGGCATCAACCGCTTCCACCGCAAGAAGGAGGAGGCCGCCGAGACCGCTCCGGCAGAGCCTGTGCTCACCACCCAGGAGCAGCTGCTCACGGAGATCCGTGATCTGCTGAAGGAGCAGAACCATGACTGACCGGCCCGACAACAACACCAACCGGGAGGAGCGGGAACCCTACGTTCCCGCCTCCCCGGTCAAGCGTATCATGGCCTGGGTGGGCATTGTCTACATGGTGGGCTTTGTGATCCTCAACATCTACCCCTTCTTCAATCAGGGGAACTATCTCACCGGTATCGCCCCCCTCTTTGCCTGCCCCGGTATCGCCGGGTTCTTCGCCATCTCCCTCTATCTGACCCGCCACCCGGACAGCACCTATTCCCGCAAAGTATCCATGGCCATTCTGGCGGTGCTCTGCGCCGTGGGCTTCGTGGTAAGTCTGGCGCTGGGCATCCCTCCCCTGCTGGCCAATTTCGGTATCTGAATGGAACAAGCCCTGGGACCTTACGTCCCACCGTGAAACGGAGGTAAGCGCAATGAAACGACTGCTTTCCCTGCTTGTGACCGGCTCTCTGCTTGTAACACCCGTCCTGGCCGCCCAGACCGGCGTGGAGGACTCCTTCCCTGCCGTGCGGGAGCCCGCGTCCTTCGCCGACGTGGCCGGCGGCAGCTGGTATACCGACGCCGCCGGGCTGTGCTATGTCACCGGCCTGCTCAACGGCACCGGCAACGGGAACTTCTCCCCCACCCGCTCCGTCACCATCGGCGAGGCGGCCACTCTGGCCGCCCGCATCCACCATATCCTGAACGGCGGGGACGGCACCCTGCCTGAAGCGCCGGCCGAGTGGGGCCAGGTGGTCCTCACCCGGGCCGACGGTGTGTCCGTCGGTCTCCAGCAGAATCAATCCACCGGCTTCTGGCTGGATGAAAAGAGCCTCCAGCTCTGTTTCAATCTGGATGAGAGCTGGAAGGCCGCCATTGGCCAGACCGTCACCCTCACCCTCAACGGCACCAACTACACCGGCACTCTCAATTGGCAGACCCAGAACTGGAAGCCGCCGTTCTACTTCCAGCCTGACTTCCACAGTCAGAACTACCAGCAGTATTACGATGATCTGTGGGATGCCCTCTGGCGGCCCGCCCCCGGCGACTGGAGCCGGAACACCGCCTACTATCTGGAGACGGTGCTCCACACCGGTCCCGACCAGATCAACGGCCTGGGCACAACCGCCACCCGGCTGGACTTCGTGAAGCTGCTCTCCCTGGTATCCGGCGACCTGCTGGAGCCCATCAACGACATCACCGACTTCCCCGACGCCACCCAGGAGACCAAGGATGTGGTCCTCCCCTTCTATCAGGCGGGCATCCTCACCGGCACCGACGACTACGGCACCTTCCGTGCCAACGGCACCCTGAGCCGGGCGGAGATGGCCACCATGGCGGCCCGGCTCATTCGGCCGGAGCTGCGCCAGGAGTTCACCATTAAGACAGTGGACGACAGCCGCTACACCCTCACGCCCCTGGATCTGAAGGGGGGCAAGGCCGAGGGCAGCTGGTCCACCTCCTCCCTGCTCCCTGTGACCTATGAGGACCACTGGGCCCTGTACCGTGCCGACGGCAGCTGGTACACCCCGGAGGCGGGCACGGCGTTTCTGGACGCCAACGAGGACGGCCTGGTGATGATGGAGGCCGCCGACGATAGCTACGCCGTGATGGACAGCACCAAGGACTGGGCCGCCGTTCCCTTTACGCCCAACTGGTCCTGCAAGCTGCTGGGCGACGGTTTGTTTATCAGCCAGCCCTCCTATGGGGCCGATCCCATCCTCCACGACCGGACCGGCGCCTCCATTGCCACCCTCACCGGCGACGGCCATTGGGACGTGCTCAGCGACGGACTGGCCCCTTGCCTGGATGAGAGCGCCCGGCTGTATGGCTTTGTGAACACCAAGGGCCAGTGGGTCATCCCGGCCCAGTATATTGAGGTCAAATACTTCCGTGACGGCTATGCCGCCGTCAAGCAGGAGGGCGGCTGGGGGGTCATCGACACCACCGGCAAGCTGGTCATCCCCTGCGCCCAGCCCAGTCTGGAACACCGGGGCGGCCCCTGGTTCTACAGCAGCTCCGGCCAGTGGCTTGCCGCCGACGGCTCCGCCGTACCTGCCGCCGCCGCCTCCTACAACGGCCAGAACATCACCCTCACCGGAAACTACTTCCCCTGCGGCACCTACTACCTGGACCGAAATTTCCAGCCCGTCACCCCCCAGATCTTCGACTGGACCGGGCCGGTGGATGAAAACGGGCAGGCCTTTGTGGGTATGGACGGGGCCGCCTACCGGATCACCTTGAACTAAGGGTTGGTTTTCCACATCCCCTCCCCTCTTTGGGGAAACGTATCTGAAAAAAGGAGTCACATCCATGGCCGACGAGAAAAACACCACCCAGACTTCCACATCCTTTCGTCTGGACGCCCAGCTGCCCCGCATTCAGCAGGGGCTGGATACCCTGGGCATCCACACGCCGGGAGGCGCGGAAGCCCTGGCCCAATACGGCGCCATGCTGCTGGAGCAGAATCAGGTCATGAATCTGACCGCCATCACCGATCCCGACCAGGTGGTGGACCTCCACTTCCTGGACTGCGCCGCCCTGCTTACCATCGGCGAGGACTTCAAAGACAAGACCCTCATCGATGTGGGTACCGGCGCCGGATTCCCCGGTATGCCTCTGAAGATCCTGGAGCCCTCTCTGAAGGTCACTCTGCTGGACAGTCTGGGCAAACGGGTCAACTGGTTGGAAACTGTATGTAAAGTACTTTCCCTTGACGAAGTTACCTGTCTCCACGCCAGGGGCGAGGAGCAGGCTCACCAGGAGGGCTTCCGGGACAGCTTTGACTTCGCCGTGTCCCGGGCGGTGGCCTCTCTGGAGCTGCTCAGCGAACTGTGCCTGCCCTATGTGAAGGTGGGCGGCAAGTTCCTGGCCATGAAGAGCGTGGACAGCGGCGACGAGGTGGACAAGGCCTCCCGGGCCATCGCCAAGCTGGGAGGGCGCCTGCTGCCCCGGGTGGACTATGAGATCCCCGGCACCGGCGTCACCCACCGGGTGGTGGTGGTGGAGAAGGTCTCCCCCACCCCCAAGGGCTATCCCCGCCGGTGGGCCAGAATGCAGAAATCCCCCCTTTAAGGCAGATTTGTGCATATGTTACTAAGTTAAGCATTGCGTCTGACGAAATAATGTGTTATTCTAATCTTGTATGTCGGGAGTGAACCTATGTCCACAGCAATCGTTATCACTTCAGGGAAGGGCGGCACAGGAAAGACCTCCCTCACCGGCGGCGTAGGCTCCTGCCTGGCCGCTCTGGGACATCAGGTCCTGTGCATCGATATGGATATCGGCCTGCGGAACCTGGACCTGAATCTGGGCCTCAGCGACCGGGCCCTGATGGACTTTACCGACGTGCTCTGCGGACGCTGTCCGCTGGAGCGGGCGGCGGTCCCCCACCCGGTGATCCAGGGTCTGAACCTGATCACCGCGCCGGTGAATCTGCCCGACGAGCCCCTCAGCGAGTACGCCATGCGGGATCTGGTCCGCCAGGCCAAGCAGAAGTACGACTATATTTTGATGGACTCCCCCGCCGGACTGGGCGAGGGCTTCCGGCTGGCCTGCTGTGCCGCGGACCGGGCCATCGTGGTCTCCACCACCGATTCCTCCGCCCTGCGGGACGCACAGCGCACCGTGTCGGTGCTGCGCAAGCAGCTGCCCCAGCTCCACCTGGTGGTCAACCGGGTGCAGCCCAAGATCCTGCGGCGGCTCCACACCACCATTGACGACGCCATGGATACCGCCGGTCTGCCCCTGCTGGGCATCGTGCCGGAGGACCCCCAGGTCATCCTCAGCGCCAACCGGGGAGAACCCCTCATCCTGTGCGCCAGCCGAGGGGCTGCCATCGCCTACTTAAACATTGCCAAGCGGCTGACGGGACAAAAAGTCCCCCTGATGAAGCTTCGAGCCTGATATCTCGAAAGGAAGAGAAGGTGTAGTATGAATATCGCGTTGATGAGCCACGATCGAAAAAAAGAGCTGATGGTGCAATTCTGTATTGCGTACTGCGGCATCCTGTCCAAGCACACGATCTGCGCCACCAACACAACAGGCCGTCTGGTGGCGGAGGCTACCGGTCTGCCCGTCCAGCTCTTCCTGTCCCATGAGCACGGCGGCAGCCAGCAGATCGGCGCCCGTATCGCCTACAATGAGATCGATATGGTGCTCTTCTTCTCCGATCCCCAGTCCAGCGATCTGGACGCGGATCTGAAGTATATCACCCGCCTGTGCGACCAGTACAATATCCCGGTTGCCACCAACGTGGCCACCGCTGAGATGCTGATTCATGGTCTGGAGCGGGGCGATCTGGATTGGAGAGACATCATCAATCCCAAGACCAAACCTTTTACCGCCTAAACAGCAAACCATCGCCCCGCTCCAGCACGCCGCCCCGGCGGCGCGGCGGCTCATGCCGCCGAAGGCCGGCGGAATTCACTTCCGGCGGCCGCATCTGAAATCACTGGGGTCCCCGCACGATGGATACCATCGGGTGGGGCGCGGGGCGACCTGGACTGGAGAGACATCATCAATCCCAAGACCAAGCCCTTTACCGCGTGATTCAGACGGGCGGCCCCTGCGGGCCGCCCGTTTTATTGCCGGAAAGCGTGGAAAAGGATTGACTTTTCCCCCTTTTCGGGATAATATCGTAAGAGCTGAAACCGCAATGACGGAGCAAGTACCGCTCACACCGCCGCACCAGAGAAGGGTCCCCTGGCTGGAAGGACCTGCGGCAGGCGGCCGGGAGACGGCTCCACCAGCGGGCCCGGAGACGGGCGCGGTCCCCTTCCCGCAACAGAAGGCCAGAGGGCGCTTTTCGAGCGCCGAACATGGGTGGCACCACGAAAGCAGGCGCTTTCGTCCCGTGACAAGGGACGAGAGCGCCTTTTTGCGGATATCCGCCCTCACCGAGCCAAAATCCCAAATGTTACGATACAAAGGAGCATCACTATGGCCCAGATCAAACCCCGTACCCTGTCCGGTTTTATGGAGCTGCTGGCCCCAGCGGGTCGGTGACCCGCCGGGGGCCCCGGATTTGATTCAAATAGGCCGAACTGAATTCGGCCTATTTCAAGGTTTTGCTGCGCAAAACGCTTGACGCCGCACTTGCGGCGTTGGCAGGCAGCAGCCTCTATTACTCTACAAAGGAGCATCACTATGGCCCAGATCAAACCCCGTACCCTGTCCGGCTTTATGGAGCTGCTGCCTGCCCGCCAGGTGCAGTTCGACCGGATGGTGGACATCCTCCGCAAGAGCTACTCCCTCTACGGCTTTACCCCCCTGGACACCCCGGCCATCGAGGCCAGCGAGGTGCTGCTGGCCAAGGGCGGCGGCGAGACCGAGAAGCAGATCTACCGCTTCACCAAGGGTGACAGCGACCTGTCCCTCCGCTTTGACCTGACCGTGCCTCTGGCCAAGTATGTGGCCCTCCACCAGAACGAGCTCACCTTCCCCTTCCGCCGGTTCCAGATCGGCAAGGTGTACCGGGGTGAGCGGGCTCAGAAGGGCCGCTACCGGGAGTTCTATCAGGCCGACATCGACGTCATCGGCGACGGCGCCCTGGACATCACCAATGAGGCCGAGATCCCCTCCATCATCTACAAGACCTTCACCGCCCTGGGCCTGCGCCGCTTTAAGATCCGGGTGAACAACCGGAAGGTCCTCAACGGCCTCTTTGCCCTGCTGGGCCTGGAGGAGCAGGCCGGCGACGTGATGCGCACCATCGACAAGCTGGAGAAGATCGGCCCCGAGAAGGTGAAGGCCATCCTGGTGGACGACTTTGCCGTGGCCGCCGACACCGCCGACACCCTGCTGGGCCTGCTGGCGGCTGAGGACCCCATGGCCGCCCTGGAGCCTTTCAAGGGCAAGAACGAGCTCTTTGACCTGGGCGTGTCCGAGCTGGAGACCGTGGTCAAGTATATGTCCGCCTACGGCGTACCGGAGGACCATTTCATGGTGGACCTGACCATTGCCCGAGGCCTGGACTACTACACCGGCACCGTGTATGAGACCGTCATGCTGGACCACCCCGAGGTGGGCTCCATCTGCTCCGGCGGGCGATATGATAACTTGGCGGAATATTATACCGATAAACAACTCCCCGGAGTGGGTATTTCCATTGGTCTGACCCGCCTGTTCTCCGTGCTGGAGGCCCAGGGCTACCTGAACGAGGAGATGAACACCGCTCCCGCAGACGTGCTGATCCTGCCCATGACGGAGGACCTCTCCCCCGCCATCTCTTTTGCCACCACCCTGCGGGAGGCGGGCGTGCGGGCCCAGCTCCACTGCGAGAAGAAGAAGTTCAAGCAGAAGCTGTCCTACGCCGACAAGCTGTCCATTCCCTACGCCGCCTTCCTGGGCGAGGACGAGATCGCTCAGGGCAAGGTGACCGTGAAGGACCTGACCACCGGCGAGCAGCAGACCGTGACCCCCGCTGAGGCGGTGGCTCTGGTCCAGGCCGGTCTCACCGCCCGGTCCGCCGGCGCTCCCATCCGGGACAAGGACTGAATGGAACTTTCCCCCTTTCAAGCCGTCTATAAAAGACAAACCTGTGCCATTTGACAAGGAGGAATCATTCCATGAAAAAGCTTGCCGCTCTGGTCCTGTCCGCCGCCCTGCTGGTGGGCTCCGCCGCCGCCATCTCCCCCGAGGAGGCTTTCCCCTCGGTCAACGAATACCCCGGCTTTATTGATGTGGAGGCCGGTTCCTGGTACGAAGATCCCGCCCGCATCTGTGCCGAGGTGGGACTGATGCAGGGCACGGGCCACGCCTTTGCCCCCTTCGGCGTCCTCACCGTGGGCGAGGTGGCCGCCATCGCCGCCCGCATGAACGAGGCCATCACCGGAGACCCTATCCCCATGGCCACTCCCAAGCCCGGCAAGACTCTGCCCTGGTATTTCTCCTATGTGAAGTACCTGGAGGACCTGGGCATTGACGTGCCCGACCCGGAAAAGCAGGCCACCCGTCAGGAGTTTGTGTCCATCCTGGCCGCTGTGGTGCCCGAGGAGATGCTCTCCCCCATCAACACCATCACCACCCTGCCCGACACCAAGGACGAGGCCGTGCTGCGCTTCTACAACGCGGGCATCCTCACCGGCGTGGACGACTGGGGCACCTTCGCTGCCAATAACAGCCTGACCCGTGCCGAGACCGCCGCCATGGTGGCCCGTGTGGCCCGCACCGACCTGCGCCAGACCTTCACCCCCGCCGACTACACCCCCTTCACCGCCGCTGGTCTCAAGCCCTCCGACGTGCTGTTCACCAACGGCACCACCGCCGGGGCATACCTGCCCTATGTGCAGGAGCTGATCGACGGCCTGGAGGCCGACTGCGCCGCCGCCGGCATGGAGTTCAACTGGTTCAACACCGTGGACGGCGTCACCTTCCTGGACTACGTGAAGAACACCGCCCTCACCCACTTCGGTGTCACCGCCAAGGAGGGCACCGACCTGTACAAGAACTTCGACGTGCAGGTGTACTACAGCAAGGTCATCGACCTGCGGGGTTAATTGCAAACAAGGGCAAAAACCCGGCTATTTTGTAATATAGAAAAGAAATAATACAATTTGGAGTTGATTTCACATGGCTAATGTCAAAACCGCCTACCGCACCCACACCTGTGGGGAGCTCCGCATGGAGCAGGTAGGCCAGACCGTCACCCTGGCGGGCTTCCTGGAGAACTTCCGTGAGGTGGGCGCCAGCCTGGGCTTCGCCGTCCTGCGGGACTTCTACGGCACCACCCAGGTGGTGGCCGAGACCGAGGAGATGGTCAAGACCATCAAGGCTCTGAACAAGGAGTCCACCATTGCCGTCACCGGCGTGGTGCGGGAGCGTGACTCCAAGAACCCCAAGCTGCCCACCGGCGACATTGAGGTGGTGCCCGAGAAGATCGAGGTGCTGGGCCGCTGCCGCCACAACGAGCTGCCCTTCCAGGTCAACCGCAGCCGCGAGGCCGACGAGACCCAGCGGCTGAAGTACCGCTACCTGGATCTCCGTAACCCCGCCGTGAAGAACAACATCATCCTCCGCTCCCAGGTGGTGGCCGCCCTGCGGCAGGCCATGACCGCTCAGGGCTTTATGGAGATCACCACCCCCATTCTGACCGCCTCCTCCCCCGAGGGCGCCCGTGACTACCTGGTGCCCAGCCGCAAGCACCCCGGCAAGTTCTACGCCCTGCCCCAGGCTCCCCAGCAGTTCAAGCAGCTGCTGATGGCCTCCGGCTTCGACAAGTACTTCCAGATCGCCCCCTGCTTCCGGGACGAGGACGCCCGGGGCGACCGCTCCCCCGGCGAGTTCTATCAGCTGGACATGGAGATGGCCTTCGCCGGTCAGGAGGATGTGTTTGCCGTTCTGGAGCAGGTGCTTCCCCCCATCTTCGCCCAGTACGGCACCTACAACGTGGCCTCTGAGGCTCCCTTCCAGCGGATCTCCTACCTGGAGGCCATGGACAAGTACGGCTCCGACAAGCCCGACCTGCGCATCGACCTGACCGTTACCGACGCCACCGAGGTACTGGGTTCCTGCGGCTTTGGTCCCTTCGAGGGCAACACCGTCAAGGCCATCGTGGTGTCCGGCTTTGAGGGCACCCGCAAGCAGATCGACGGCATCTGCAACGAGGTGGAGGTCCAGTCCGGCAACAAGGCCTACTGGTTCCGTCTGGATGAGAAGGGCGAGATCGTGGGCGGCATCGCCAAGTTCGTCCAGCCCATTAAGGACGCCGTGGTGTCCGCTCTGGGTCTGGAGCCCGGCTGCTTCGTGGGCCTCACCGCCGGCAAGCTGCTCACCGCTCAGAAGACCGCCGGTGTGCTTCGCTCCAAGCTGGGCAACTTCTGCCCCAACCACATGGACAAGGAGCGCTACGAGTTCTGCTGGATCGTGGACTTCCCCATGTACGAGATCGGCGAGGAGTCCGGCGAGCTGGAGTTCTGCCACAACCCCTTCTCCATGCCCAACGGCGGCCTGGAGATCCTGAAGAAGGCCGCTGCCGGCGAGGTGGACCCCCTCAGCATCACCGCCTTCCAGTACGACCTGGTGTGCAACGGCGTGGAGCTGTCCTCCGGCGCCGTGCGGAACCACGACCCCGAGATCATGATCGAGGCCTTCCAGCTGGTGCGGCTGGGCGAGGAGGACGTGAAGGCCAAGTTCCCCGCCATGTACAACGCCTTCACCTACGGCGCGCCCCCCCACGCGGGCATCGCCCCCGGCGTGGACCGTATGGTCATGCTGCTGGCCGGCGAGGACTCCATCCGTGAGATCATCCCCTTCCCCATGAACAAGAACGCCCAGGACCTGATGATGGGCGCGCCCTCTTTCGTCACCGACGCCCAGCTCAACGAGCTGAACATCGTGTGTACCAAGAAAGAGGACGAGGAATAAAACCAAACAGAACGGCCCCCATCGGATATGCTCCGATGGGGGCCGTTTTTCATTTTATTTCTTGCCCAGCAGCTCCATGCCCACCTGGCGGCCCAGCTCCTCGGCCTGGGCGGTGACGGTGTCCACGATTTCATGGACGTAGTCGCAGTTACCGCACAGGGAGGCCCAGCCCGGCAGCTTGCCCCCCAGCCCCGCCAGCAGCTCCCGCTCGGGGATAAGGCCCAGGGCAGTAATGAGGGTGTCGCAAGCCACCTGCTCCTCCTTGCCGCTGTCCAGATGGCGGAGGGTGACGCCGGTAAGCCGCCCCTCGCCGTGGAGGCGGGTAACGGTGGTCCGGGTCATCAGAGGGATGCGGTGCTCCAGCAGACAGGAGCGGTAGTTGCGTACCATGCCGCCGCAGCTCCCCTTCTGCTCCACCACACCCAGCACCTGGCAGCCCTCCAGCACGAACCGGCGGGCCATGATGAGGCCCAGATCCCCGCTGCCCAACACCAGCACCTTTCTTCCCGGCCGCCAGTGGCGCAGGTTGATCATCCGCTGAGCCTCCCCGGCGGTAAACACCCCGGCGGGCCGGGTGCCGGTGACGGGGAGGGAACCGATGGTCTTTTCCCGGCAGCCAGTAGCCAGAATGAGCCGCCGGAAGGCCACCGGCTCATACCCGCCGGGGCCGGACAGCTCCGCCGTCCGCCGCTGGGACAGGGAGAGCACGGTGGTGTTGAGGCGCACGCTCACCGCCGCCCCCTCCATCTGGGCCACAATGCGCCCGGCGTACTCCGGCCCGGTGAGGTTGCGCTGGAAGTAGCCCAGGCCGAAGCCCTGGTGGATGCACTGGGGCAAAATGCCCCCCAGCCGCTCCTCCCGGTCCACCAGCAGCACCGAAACCGGCCCCGCGCCCGCGGCGGCCAGTGCGGCAGACATCCCCGCCGCGCCGCCGCCCACCACCAACAGATCAACCTTCTCCATGCCGTCCTCCTGTCAGCAGCCGGGAACCCGGCCCATCCTTTTGCAGATCCTCCGGGGGCACCCCCAGCATCCGGGCCATGAGGGCCATGATCCGGTCCCCGCAGAAGGCCCCCTGGCACCGGCCCAGGCCGGTGCCCGTCCGCCGCTTCACCCCGTCCAGGGTGACCGCACCCCGGTGGATGGCGTCCCGCACCTCCCCCTCGGTGATGCCGCCGCACCGGCACAGAATGCGGCCATAGGCCGGGTCCCGGGCCACCAGCGCCGCCCGGGCCTCCCGTGTCAGCTCGCGGGGCCGTACCGGTGCTTTTCGCTCCGGCCGGAAGGTGGAGTCCAGTTCCCCCTTCCCCAGCTGGTCCGCCACCTGGGGGGCCAGCCAGGCCCCCAGAGCCTGGGCACAGGTGAGGCCGGGGGTCTTGATGCCGATGAGGCTCCACAGGCCTCTGGCGGGATTGGTAACGGTGAAATCGTGGATGCTCTGGGCCCGCACCACGTTGTAGGGCTTGGGCCGCACCCCGGCAAAGGAGCGGATGGTCAGCTCCAGATCCAGCTCGGGGGCCACCTGGGCCGCCAGCTGGCGCAGCTTGGCCAGGCCCGCCTCAGTGGTGGCGGACAGAGGCCCCACCCCCGGCTGCTCCGAGGGACCCAGCAGCAGCTTGCCGTCCAGGGTGGGCACCATGGTCAGGCCCTTGCCCTTCTCCTCCGGCTCATGGAAGATGACATGATTGACATAGTGGCCCGCCCCCTGGTCCAGGATCAGATAGTCCGCCTTCTCCGGGGTGATACGCACCGTAGGCGGAGCGGCCAGCTCCTGGACCTGGTCGGCGTGGAGGCCGCAGCAGTTGACCACCGCCGCCGCCCACAGCTCCCCCCGGAGGGTAACCACCCGCCAGCCGCCGTGCTCCGGCAGCAGGTCGGTGACCGGGGCGTTGAGCCAGGGGGCGACACCGTTGGCCAGGGCGTTCTCCCAGGCGGCGTAGCACAGCTCCCAGGGGTCGGTCACCCCGGTGTCGGGGGCGTAGAGGGCGGAGGACACGCCGGGGGCCAGCCCCGGCTCCCACTCCAGGGCCGCCCGGCCCGACATGAGCTTGAGGCCCTCCACCCCGTTCTCCATGCCCTGGATCATCTTTCGCTGTAACGTCTGGTCGGCGTTGGGCCCGTAACTTACCATTAAGGAGCCCCGCCGGGCAAAGGGCACCCCCAGCTCCCGGCACAGGTCCCCGAAGCCCTTACAGGCCGACACGCACAGCCGGGTCTTGAGGGTGCCCGGCTTGGTGTCGCAGCCGGTATATACAATGGCGGTGTTTGCCCGGGAAATGCCGGTACACACGTCCTCCCGGGCCTCCACCAGGGCCACCTTCAGGGGGTGGCGGCGCAGCTCCCGGGCCATAAAGCAGCCCAGCAGCCCGCCGCCCAGTACCGCCACGTCGTAGCGCTCCATGGTCCATCCTCCTCTCTTAATGTGCCCCGTTAAAAATGCCGCCGCACCCGGCCGGGCTGGTCAATGGTGTAACCCCCCAACTGTTCCAGCCGTTCCCGGAACGCCGGGCTTTGCAGCACCTCCAGCAGGGCCTCCACCGCCGGGGTGCCCCAGGCGTAGTCGGGGATGAGCAGGTCGTACTGCTCCACGCACACCGGCAGAAAATCCAGGTCATACAGCCGGGCGGCGGACAGAATGCCCATGCCGGCGTCGGCGGTGCCGGCGGCGATCTGGGCGGCCACCGAGGTGTGGGTCAGCTCCTCCCGGTCGTAGCCGTACACGGCGGCGGGGTCGATGCCCTCCTTCCGGCACAGGTAGTCGGCCAGAATACGGGTGCCCGAGCCCTTCTGCCGGTTGACGTACCGCAGGTTGGCAATGTCCCCAAAGCCCTTGATACCCAGAGGATTGCCTTTGGCCACCATCAGGCCCTGGGTGCGGCCCACGCACTCCACCTGATACACCCCTCCGTGGGGGAAATACTTCTCCAGATAGGAGGTGTTGTAGCTGCCGTCGGCCTCGTCCAGCAGGTGGCACCCCGCCCCGTGGGCCTCCCCCCGGCGGAGGGCCATAATGCCCCCCATGGAGCCCACATGGGTGGAGCTCATGTATAGGTGGGGGTAAGTCTGGTGGAGCAGGTCGGCCACCTCGTCCAGCAGGGGGTCGTGGCTGCCCATCATCACCAGGGTGTGCTCCAACTCCTCCCGGGGCCGCAGGAGAGAGACGGTGACCCTCTCCCCCGCCTCCAGGCCCTCCTTGCCCTGGGGGATGTCCAGGATGCCGTCGGCCTTCAGGAAGGAGGACACCACCCCGGCCCCCCGGGCCAGCGGGGAGGCCACCAGCTTGTCCCCCACCCGGCCCAGCCGTACCCGGACGAACTCCCGGTATTTCAGCCCGGACACCACCCGCCGGGCCAGCACCGCCTCCGCCTGTTCCCGGGCGGGGGCTTTCTTGCCGGTCCAGTGTTCGATGAGGGGGCGGAGCAGGTGCTCCAGCACCAAAATGCCGCTGACCGGATAGCCGGGCACCCCCAGCACGGGCACCGGACCTCTCCGGCCCAGAATGGCGGGCTTGCCGGGGCGGATGGCCAGCCCGTGGCACAGCACCTCCCCCACCGTGCCGATGACGGCGGCGGAGTAGTCCTCCCGGCCCGCCGACGACCCGGCGTTAAGCACCACCAGGTCGCACTCCTCTGCGGCCCTGGTGAGGGCGGCGGTGAGGTCGGCCCTGTTGTCCTTCACGATGGGGTAGGTCCTGGCCGTCCCGCCCCACTCCCCAATCATAGCGGAGAAGATGGAGGAGTTGAACTCCAGCACGTCCCCGGGCTGGGGGTGATCGGTGGGAGGCACCACCTCGTCCCCGGTGGGGATGATCCCCACCACCGGGCGGGTAAACACCTCCACTGCCAGCACGCCACCGGCGATCATGGCCCCGATGGCGGCCGGGGTAATGGAGGTATGGGCGGGGAGGAGCATCTCCCCGGCGCACACGTCCTCCCCGATCTGCCGGATGTGCTGCCAGGGGGCGGCGGCCTCATGGAGGACGGCCTTCTCCCCCTCCCACAGCACGTCCTCAATCATTACCACCGCGTCCTCCCCCTCGGGCAGGGGGTCACCGGTGTCCACCACGGTGAATTGCGTCGGCTCCAGGGTCACCGGCGTGGTCTCGGTGGCCCCGAAGGTGTCCGCCGCCGCCACGGCGATGCCGTCCATGGCGCAGGCGGGATAGTGGGGGGCGCACAGGGTAGCGTAGACCGCCCGGGCGGTCACCCGGCCTGCCGATTGGGCCACCGGCACCGTCTCGGTTTTGGGCTGAAATCCCCCCTCCGCCAGCCAGGCGGGGTAGCGCTCCTCCGCCTGCTCCAGGGGGAGGTTGGTCAGATAAGTAAAGGGCATAAAAACGCCTCCTGATATAAAACTACCCGAAGAGGGACACCTCTACAGATTCCCCCGCCGGGATGCCCTCCCGGTCCCGGGGGACGCAGAAGAAGCCGTCCGCCCCGGCCAGGGTGGTAATGAGCCCCGACTTGCCCCAGATGGGCACGGCCCACAGCCCGTCGGGCTTCTCCTCCAGAGTGACGCCGGTGTACTGGGCCCTGCCGTGGTTGGCGGGGACGGTCTGGGCCAGACGTGCCGACACCGTCCGCTCCACCCAGGTCCGCCCCTCCAGCCGGGCCAGCAGTGGGATGAGGAAGAGCTTTGCGGTAAACAGGGCGGCCACCGGGTGGCCGGGCAGGCCCAGGATGGGCTTGCCCTCCGCCTTTCCCAGCAGGGTGGGCTTGCCCGGCTTCATAGCCACCCCGTGGCACAGCACATCACCCAGCGCTGCCATCACCCGGCAGGCGGCGTCTTTCTCCCCCACCGAGCTGCCTCCCGACAGCACCACGCAGTCACATTTCTCCAGAGCTCCCTCCACCGCTTTCTTTAGCAGTTCCTCCCGGTCGGGGACAATGCCCAGGGGCACCGCTTCCGCCCCCGCCTGGGCCAGCAGAGCGGCCACCAGGGGGCCGTTCACGTCCCGCACCTGTCCGGGGCCGGGGTCCTGCTCCGGGGGCACCAGCTCGTCCCCGGTGGAGATCAGGCCCACCCGTAGTTTGGGGACTACCGGCACCTGAGTCACCCCCAGGGCCGCCAAAGCCCCCACGTCCTGGGGCTCCAGCCTGCGGCCCTTCCGCAGCACCAGGTCCCCCGGCTTCACGTCGTCCCCTTTAAAAATCAGGTTGGCCCCCGGGGGAACGCTTTTCACAATGCCAATCTCCCCGCCGCCGTAGTCCTCGGTGTGCTCCACCATCTGGACGGCGTCGGCGCCTTCCGGCAGGGCCCCACCGGTGGGGATGGCGGCGCACTCATAGGGGCCCACGGCAAAGGCGGGCTCCTTCCCCATCTCCACCGCCCCGGTGCAGGTGAGCAGGGCGGGGATGGACTCACTGCACCCGAAGGTGTCCGCCCCCCGCAGGGCGTAGCCGTCCACGGTGGAGCGGTCAAACCCGGGCACATATTCTTCAGCCAGAATATCCTGGGCCAGCACCCGGCCCAGAGCACAGTCCAGCCCCACGGTTTCCGGAGGCCGGTCCAGAGGGCCGAAAATATTTGCAATCCGTGTCAAAAGTTCCTCAGGGGTCATGACGGTGAGCATGGTCCCCCTCCTTTCCCACCCCGAAAAAGTCCAGGGCGAAGGCTTGAAATTCCAGCCCCACAGGGCTGAGATGTTTTTCCCGCTTGAAGCACAGCATCAGGGGCCGGGCAAACCGGCCGCTGGCCAGCCGGGCCAGGGCAATGCGGGAGTCCGCCCGGTAGGGGGCGGCGGCCCCCTCGGGCACAAAGCCCAGGGCCAGTCCGGCGGCCACCACCTGCCTGTGGCCTTCCCGGTCGTTGACCAGACAGCGGGTGGCCGGATGGAGATTGAGCCCGGCGCACAGGTAGTAGGGCTCCTCCAGCCAGTGGCCGGGGCTGCTGAGAAAGACCATGGGCTGGCCCTCCAGGGCCTTCAAATCCACCGGCTCCCGGCGGGCCAGAGGGTGGTGGGCAGGCAGGGCCAGCAGGTAGCGCTCGCTGCCCAGGGGGTAGCCCCGGAACTTCTCATACCGGCTGTCGTCGGGACAGAGCAGCATATCGTATTTGTTGATGTCGGGGACCTCCAGCTCCTCAATGCGGCAGTCCAGCTGGAACTCCACCCCTGGCCGGGTATCGGCAAAGGCGGCCAGACAGGCGGCCACCTTCTCCTCTCCGCCGCAGCACCCCACCGACAGCCGCTTCACCGGCCCGGCGGACAGCTCCCCCAGCTCCAGCAGGGTGTCGTCCAGGTCCCGGAGCATGGCCCGGGCGCTCTCCAGAAACCGGCGGCCCGGCTCGTTGAGCAGGATACGCTTGCCGGAGCGGGTAAACAGCGGGGTGCCCAGCTCCTCCTCCAGCCGGGCGATGCTGCGGGACAGGGAGGGCTGGCTGAGGTGGAGGGCCTCCGCCGCCTTGGACAGGTTTTGCAGCTGGGCGGCGGTGACGAAATATCGGATCTGGGCGATCTGCAAGCTGCTCCCTCCTTATAGCCAAAAGGTATATGCGGGGGTGGGCCGCCAATCCCCGGCGGCAACAGGCTCCCGCCTTACAGGGGCAATTCCTTACCCCGGTTTTGATGGCAGAACGTACAGTTTAGCTGTGTTTATTATAAGGCCCTTTATGCACAAAAGCAATATGAATTCCCAGTCCTTCCCTTTACTTCCCGCCCCCGTGCTCCTACACTAAAATTAGGAGTTCAAATTCTGTTTCAAAAGGAGGTGTGCCTCCGTTCCCGCCGGGAATGGGAGGAAAGGGATGAAACAACTCGTTGTCAAGCCGGAGAAATGCATCGGCTGCCGCACCTGCGAGCTGGTGTGCTCCTTCGGCCACTACCAGCAGTTCAACCCCCGCCTGGCCAACATCACCGTGCTGGAGTATGAGGCCGCCACTCTGGCGGTGCCGGTGGTGTGCCAGCAGTGCGAGGACGCCAGCTGTATGAAGGTGTGCCCGGTAAAGGCCATCCGCCGGGACGAAAACGGGGCCTGCGTCATCAACTACGACAAGTGCATCGGCTGCAAGATGTGCCGCAGCGCCTGTCCCCTGGGCAATATGTCCTATTCCACCATCGTGAAGAAGGTATTCAAATGCGACCTGTGCGGCGGGGACCCCAAGTGCGTCAAGTACTGCCCCGGCGGGGCCCTGAGCTTTGAGGACCCGGACGCGCGGGACGTACGAAAAAAATTGACGGCGGACAAGATTGTGGCCGCCATGGGAACGGAGGGGTGAGCCATGGGAAACGGATATACCGGCACGATTTTACGCATTGATCTGGCGGCGGGGTCCATCCGCAGGGAGCCCCTGAACCAGAAGAACGCCCAGGAGTATGTGGGAGCCCGTGGTCTGGGCACCAAGTATTACTGCGACGAGTGCGACCCCAACTGCGACCCTCTGGGGCCGGACAACAAGCTGATCTTCATGACCGGCCCTCTGACGGGCACCTGCGCCACCTCCTCCGGCCGGTACAACGCGGTGGCCAAGTCCCCCCTGACGGGCACCATCGGGGCGGCCAACTCCGGCGGCCACTTCGGCCCTGAGCTGAAATACGCCGGGTACGACGGTATCATCTTTGAGAATTGCTCGGAGAAGCCGGTGTACCTCTACATCAACGACGGCACGGTGGAGCTGCGGGACGCCTCCCACCTGTGGGGCAAGGACGTGTTCGAGACCACCGACCTGCTGCGGGAGGAGCTGGGGGACGAGTTCCGCATCGCCTGCATCGCCCCCGCCGGGGAGACCGGCTGCCTCTTCTCCGCCATCATGAACGACAAGCACCGGGCGGCGGGCCGGGGCGGCATGGGCACGGTGATGGGCTCCAAGAAGCTGAAAGCCATCGCCGTCCGGGGCACCGGCTCGGTGACGGTGGCCCGGCCCGAAACCTTCTTTGAGGCCTGCGTGGACGCCCGGACCAAGCTGAAGGCCCACCCGGTCACCGGGGCCGGCCTGTCGGCCTACGGCACCCAGATCCTGGTGAACATCGTCAACGCCACCGGCGGCCTGCCCCTGCGCAACGGCCGGGACGGCTCGGTGTATGATCTGGCCGACGACATCTCCGGCGAGACCCTGGCCGCCAAGTACCTGCTGCGGAACAAGGGCTGCTTCGGCTGCTCCATCGGCTGCGGCCGGGCGGTGGAAATCAAGGAGGGCCCCTTCGCCTCCAAGGGCGAGGGTCCCGAGTACGAGGCGGGCTGGTCCTTCGGCGCCGACTGCGGCATCAACGATCTGGCGGCGGTGTGCGACGCCAACTTCCTGTGCAATCAGTACGGCATCGACCCCATCACCATGGGAGCCACCGTGGCCTGTGCCATGGAGCTCTTTGAGATGGGAGCCATCCCCGAGTCCGACATCGGCTTCCCCCTCCGCTTCGGCGACGCGGCGGCCATGGTGAAGGCGGTGGAGATGACCTGCAAGGGGGAGGGCTTCGGCAAGATCATGGGCCTGGGCTCCTACCGCATGGCGGAACAATACGGCCATCCCGAGCTGTCCATGTCGGTGAAGAAGCAGGAGATGCCCGCCTATGACGGCCGGGCCATCCAGGGCATCGGCCTGGAGTACGCCACCTCCAACCGGGGCGGCTGCCACGTCCGGGGCTACATGATCTCCCCCGAGGTGCTGGGCATCCCCATGAAGATGGACCCCCTGGTCACCGAGGGCAAGGCGGGTCTGCTGAAAACCTTCCAGGACCTCACCGCCCTGGTGGACGCCACCGGCATCTGCCTGTTCACCACCTTCGGCATCGGCCTGCCCGAGGTGGCCGCCCAGTACCGGGAGGCGGTGGGCAGCGACGAGAGCGACGAGGAGATCCTGCTGAAAGGTGAGCGGATCTGGAACCTGGAGAAGCAGTTCAACATTGCCGCCGGGGTGGAGAAGGACACCCTGCCTCCCCGGCTGCTGCGGGAGAAGCTGCCCGAGGGCCCGGCGGCGGGCAAGGTCAACGACCTGTACACCATGCTGGCGGAGTATTACGCCGCCCGTGGCTGGACGGCGGAGGGCATCCCCACCCCGGAGAAGCTGGCCTCCCTCAACCTGAAATAAGCCCATGACGGTGAAATTCTTTGCCTATCTGCGGGAAAAGGAGTTTGCCGGGACCAAGGAGCTGGTCCTCTCCCCGCCCCCCACCGTGGGGGCGCTGGGGGAGGACCTGTCCCGGCGTTTTGGCCCCCGGTTCCGGGGGGAGTTTTTCTCCCCCGCCAGGGACGCACTGGGGGAAAAAATCATCGTGCTGGTCAACGGCCGCCGGGTGGAGTTTCTCTCCGGCCTGGACACCCCGCTGAAAGACAGCGACACGGTGCAGATCTTCCCGGTGGTGGCCGGGGGCTGAGCCCCCGCTCCCCCGCCAAACCCAAAAAAGGCGGTGAAACCCATATGGATATCCCCATGGAGGACATTCAGGCCATCTTACAGGCCTATCCCCCGGAGCAGCGGTTCAGCCTGGCCATGCTCCAGGATATGCAGCATAAATTCAACTACATCCCCCGGGAGGGCATGGAGGCCCTGGCGGCCTATCTGGGCTGCCCCCTGTCCTCCCTGTACGCCATGGCCACCTTCTACAAGGCCCTGAGCCTCAAGCCCAAGGGCAGGCACATCATCAAGCTGTGCGACGGCACCGCCTGCCACATCCGTGGCTCCACCACCCTGCTGGACGGGGTGCGGCGGCTGCTGGGCATCGACGCCGGGGAGACCTCGGAGGACGGGCAGTTCTCCCTGGAGCTGGTAAACTGCCTGGGCTCCTGCGCCCTGGCCCCGGTGATGGTCATTGACGAAACCTATTACGGCAAGGTGAAGCTGGAGAAACTCCCCGGCATCCTGGCGCAATATCAGGAGGTGCGTTCCTCATGAGCAAGACCGTCCTGGTGTGCTGCGGCACCGGCTGCCTGGCCAACGGCAGCGCCAAGGTGGCCGCCGAATTCCACCGCCTGCTGGAGGGCTCAGACCACGCCGTGGCGTGGCTGGTAAAGGAGACCGGCTGCAACGGCTTTTGTGAGAACGGACCTCTGGTCAAAATCGACCCGGATGATATCACCTACTACAAAGTCCAGGTAAAGGACGTCCCCGAGATCGTGGAAAAGACCGTCCTGGGCGGTGAGACGGTGGACCGCCTCCTCTACAAAAACGACCAGGGCCAGCGGGTGCGCAGCCAGCGGGAAAACCCCTTCTACGCCCCCCAGCACAAAATCGCCCTGCGCAACATTGGCGCCATCTCCCCCACCAGTGTGGAGGACTATGTGGCCCACGGTGGCTATCAGGCGCTGCGCAAGGCTCTCACCATGACCCCGGAAGAGATTCTGGACCAGATGGACCGCTCCGGCCTGCGGGGCCGGGGGGGCGCGGGCTTCCCCACCGGCCGGAAGTGGCGCACTGCCGCCGGATACCACAAATTCCCCAAATATGTAGCCTGCAACGGCGACGAGGGCGACCCCGGCGCTTTTATGGACCGCTCCATTCTGGAGGGGGACCCCCACAGCGTGCTGGAGGGTATGGCCATCTGTGCCCTGGCCATCGGCGCGGAGGAGGGCTTCCTCTATATCCGGGACGAGTACGCTCTGGCGGTGAAAAATGTGCGGGAGGCCATCGCCCAGGCCCAGGCCTACGGCGCACTGGGTGATCACATTCTGGGATCTGACAAGAAATTAGAACTCTCCGTTGTCAGAGGCGGCGGCGCTTTCGTGTGCGGCGAGTCCACGGCGCTGATGGCCTCGGTGGAGGGCCGGGTGGGCGAACCCCGGGCCAAATATATTCGCTCAGTGCAGCGGGGCCTGTGGAACCAGCCCACCGTCCTCAACAACGTGGAGACTCTGGCCAATGTTCCGGTGATCCTCTCCGGCGGCGGCGACGCCTTCGCCCAAATGGGTACCGAGGGCTCCAAGGGCACCAAGGTATTCGCCCTGGTGGGCAAGGTGAAGCGCACCGGCCTGGTGGAGGTACCCATGGGGGTCACCCTGCGGCACCTGATCTACGATATTGGCGGCGGCATCCAGGGAGACCGGCCCTTCAAGGCGGTGCAGACCGGCGGCCCCTCCGGCGGATGTATCCCGGCAGAGCTGCTGGACCTGCCGGTGGACTTCGACACCCTGAAAAGCCGCGGAGCCATGATGGGCTCCGGCGGCATGATCGTCATGGATGACCGCAGCTGCATGGTGGAAGTGGCCCGGTATTATATCAAGTTCCTCTCGGAGGAGTCCTGCGGCAAGTGTACCCCCTGCCGGGAGGGATTGCGGCATATGCTCCGGCTCCTTACCGATATCTGTGAGGGCCGGGGACAGCTCAGCGACCTGGATCTGCTGGAGCAGCTATGCGAGACCCTGGAGGGCAGCGCCCTGTGCGCCCTGGGCAAATCGGCCCCCAACCCGGTGCTCACCACCCTGAAGTATTTCCGGCAGGAGTACGAGGCCCACATCCTGGAGCACCGCTGTCCCGCCGGCGTGTGCCCCGCCCTCACCAGCTTTGCCATTGAGAAAGACAAGTGCGTGGGCTGCGGGGCCTGTAACCGGGCCTGCCCCGCCGGGGCCATCTCCGGCGGCGTGAAGGAGCCCCATGTCATTGACCCCGCCCGGTGCATCGCCTGCGGCTCCTGCCGGGAGGCCTGCAAGTTCGGCGCGGTGGAGACGAAAGGCAAGGTGGCGGGATGATCATTACCATAGACGGAAAGCAGTGCAGCTGTGAGAAGGGGGAATTTCTCCTCCAGGTGGCCCGGCGCAACGGCATCTACATCCCCACCCTGTGCCACCACGAGGCCCTGCCCGGGCAGGGCTGCTGCCGGGTGTGCATCGTGGAGGTGGACGAGGGCAGGGGCCCCAAGATCGTGGTGTCCTGCGTCTACCCGGTGGAGCGGGAATGTACCGTCTCCACAAACAGCCACAAGGTCCGCCGCCAGCGGGGGATGATTCTGTCCCTCCTCCACAAGCGGGCCCCGGACAGCGAACTGATTGCCCAGATGTGTACCCACTACGGCGCGCCCCCGCTGGAGCGCCTCAAGCCGGTGGACAGCGGCAAGTGCATCCTGTGCGGGCTGTGCGCCCGGGCCTGCGCCGAGCTGAGCGTGGGGGCCATCTCTACGGTCAACCGTGGAGTCACCAAGGAGGTAGCCACCCCCTACCACGACCCCAGCCCGGTGTGCGTGGGCTGCGGCTCCTGCGCCAGCGTGTGCCCCACCGACGCCATCCCCCTCACCGAGACGGCGGACACCCGCACCATCTGGGGCAAAACCTTTACCCTGGTGCGTTGCGCCCAGTGCGGCGCGGTGATCGGCACGGCGGAGGAGCTGGCCCTGGCCGCCCAAAAGGCGGGCGAGGAGCCGGAGAAGCTGTGTGAGCGCTGCCGGAAGGCCGCCCTGGCCCAGGTGCTGGCCCACACCTACGGAGACCAATAACAGCACAAAAAAGCCCGGCGCGTCGTATGACGCGCCGGGCTTTTTATGTTTGATGATCTTACCCCAGGTAGGCCAGGGGGTTGACGGCAGTGCCGTTGATCTGTATCTCAAAGTGGCAGTGGTTGCCGGTGGACCGGCCGGTGGAACCCACACGGGCGATGGGCTGGCCCTGGTACACCTTGTCGCCGGTGGAAACCAGCAGGCTGGAGCAGTGGGCGTACAGGGTGCGCTTGCCGTTGCCGTGGTCGATGACCACATAGTTGCCGTAGCTCCAGTAGCTGCCGGTACCGGTGCCGGACCACACCACGGTGCCGCCGTCGGCGGCCTTGATGGTGGTGCCGTAGGAGGTGGCGATGTCCAGACCGCTGTGGTAGCTGTAGGAGCCGAAGATGGAGCGGTAACCAAAGCTGGAGGTGATGTTGCCGTACACCGGCCAGATGTAAGTGCCGGTAGGCAGCCAGGAGGGCCGCACCTTGGTGCCCACCGCGATGACCTTGTTGGTGGCCTCACGGGTGACCTGGGTCTCCAGCACCGTGCGCTCCTGCTCCACGCCGTTGAGGTAGGACACATCGGCGGTGACCACCTGCTCGCCGGGCACGCCGGCGTCCAGTACCTTGGACTCACCCTGGTACATGGAGTCATCCTCCACTTCCACCACAGGGCAGGCAATCTCCTCGGTGTAGATCACGTGATCCACCGTCTTAACGGACAGGAAGGGGATCTCTTCCTTCACGTTGACGATCTGACCGATGTAAATGCGGCTGCTGTCCACACCGGGGTTGAGGGCCTCCAGCTCGGACAGGGTCATGCCGTTGGCCACGGCGATGTCCACAAAGGTATCGCCCTGCTGCACCTCATAGGTGGTCTGGCCGTTCTGATTGGCGGTGAGGGCGGCCACCATGGCGTCGGCATCCTGGTTGACGTCGGAGGCGGTGTACTCGTGGGTGATGTACACGCCGGAGGTAAACTCGGCGGAGATGGTGTTCTCATTGATATAGGGGGCCTTCACCTGGTCCAGAACGATATCCAGAGTCTCACGGTCCTGGGCGGCGCCGATAAACTGGCCGTTGACGGTGAGCACATAGTTCTTCATCACGTCGCCGATCTGATCGAAGAGATAGGTCTCAAACTCAGCGGCGGGGGTAATGTTCTCCTGCTCAACCAGGGCGAAGGAGTAGGCAATATCACCGTCCAGAGTGTAGTCATATCCCAGGATCTGCGTGGCCCGGGCCTCTACCCGATCCACCGCGTCCTCAAAGACCTGAGGAGAGGTGACGGTGCCCAGAGCCACGCCGTTCATCTCCACCACATAGGCGGGGGTGTAAACGGAGGTGACCACAGCGGCCACGCCCACAACGGCGGCCACAGCCAGGAAGTGGAACGGGCTGACAATGCGGCCGCCGCCGGCAGTGGCGGCGTCGGCCCAGTGCTGGAACCGCTTGGCGCCAACGCGGATCGCGCCGCCGGCAGCCTGAGCCTTGGCCCGCAGCCGGGCGGTCAGACTCTCAGTCTCCCGTTCCTGTGGAATATGAAGGATCTCGTCCATGGGGGGATTCCCCTCCTATATCGTGGAATATCAATGAGTCTGTATCCGGACTGTATCCGATCGGTAACAGCCGGAAACGAAAAGGTTACAAATGGTTACAGTCGTAATGATACACGCATCTGATCCAAAAGTCAAGGCTTTCCGGGAAAAGCGAACAGTTTCTCTCCCTGTGGAGAAAGGAATTTTCACACCACGACATCTGGTGGATAGGACAAAAAAGGAACCGCCCCACCCCCAAGACCGGCGGTTTTCCGCCCCTGTCCGCCAAACTTTTTTGTCAATTTGCCGGAAGCCTTCCATATATAAAAAACCGGAGCACCCTGACGAGTGCTCCGGTTTCCGTAAGTAACTGATTAAGCCAGCGCAGCAGTGATAATAGCCATAGAATAGACTTCCTGGGCGTTGCAGCCGCGGGACAGGTCGTTGATGGGGGCGTTCAGGCCCAGCAGCACGGGGCCGTAGGCATCGAAGCCGCCCAGACGCTGGGCGATCTTGTAGCCGATGTTGCCGGCGTTGATGTTGGGGAAGATAAAGGTGTTGGCCTGACCGGCGACCTTGGAGTCCTTGCACTTGGTCTCAGCCACCTTGGGGGACACGGCGGCGTCGAACTGCAGCTCGCCGTCCACGGCGAAGTCGGGGTTGGTGGCCATCACCTTCTCGTAGGCGTGGCGCATCTTGTCCACGGTCTCGCCCTTGCCGGAGCCCTTGGTGGAGTAGCTCAGCATGGCCACCTTGGGGTCGATGCCGAAGGTGCGGGCGCAGTGGGCCACCTCGGTGGTGATCTCCACCAGGTCGTCCTCGGTGGGGTCAATGTTGATGGCACAGTCGCCCATGGCCAGCACGGTGTTCTCGCCCACGCCCTCACGGACCAGGATGAAGCAGGAGGACACGATCTTGTTGCCGGGCTTGGTCTTGATCAGCTGCAGGGCGGGACGGACGGTGTCGGCGGTGGAGTAGGTAGCGCCGCCCAGCAGGCAGTCGGCCACGCCCATCTTCACCAGCATGGTGCCGAAGTAGTTGCCCTTCTTCAGAGCAGCGCGGCACTCGTCGGCAGTCATCTTGCCCTTACGCAGCTCCACCATGGCGTCCACCAGCTTATCCATCTCGGGATAGGTGGCGGGGTCAATGATCTCGGCGCCCCGGATGTTGTAGCCGGCCTCCTCGGCGGCGGCGTGAACCGCCTCCTCGTTACCGATGAGCACGGGAGTCAGGAAGGTACCGGCCAGCAGACGGGCGCTGGCCTCCAGGATACGGGGGTCGGTACCCTCGGTGAAAATGATCTTCTTGGGGCTCTTCTTCAGAGTGTCAATCAGGGTCTGAAACATATGAATAGCCATGGGAATCTCCTCCATTTCAAAGTTCCGTACTTTTGCCAAATACTTGGCGGTATAGCTATTATACACCTGCTCTCAGGACAATCACAAGGACCAGTACGAAAAAATATTGTGGAAAAATTCGCTTTACTTTTGGTATTTTTGCAATTATACTATACACACTGTTTTTTAGGAGAGGTGTGCTATGACTTCTGATTTTTCCCGCTGCCTGTCTCTGCTGCGGCAGGAGAAGGGCGCGTCTCAGCGGGCGGTGGCCAAGGACCTGGGCATCAGCCAGGCGCTGCTGTCCCACTATGAAAACGGCGTCCGGGAGCCCGGCCTGGCCTTCGTCATCAAGGCCTGCAACTACTATAACGTATCCGCCGACTTCCTGCTGGGCCGGACCCTGAGCCGGGACGGCACCACCATCGCCGCCGAGGAGCTGTACGACTACTCCACCGAGAAGGACAACGTGCTCCACGGCTCCATCCTGGCCACCCTGAACAAGAAGCTGCTGGTCAACTCCACCGGCGTGCTCTTCGACCTGCTGGGCAAGACCGGCAAGAAGGAGGCCATCAACGCCGCCGCCGACTATTTGGGCACCGCCATCTACAAGCTGTTCCGCCACCTCTACCGGGCGGACGGCACCCAGAACGAAGACTTTTTCTCCGTTCCCGCCCGGCAGTTCACCGCCGGGGTGCCCTTTGCCGACATGATCTGCGCCGAGGCCGACTACACCGAGGCCCTGGCCGCCCACGCCAAGGACAAGGGCGCCTTCCCTCCCATGAACAACGACGCCCTGATGGAGAACTATCCCGGCCTGTACCAGTCCCTGCTCCAGATCATCCACAATACCGGCGAACGTATCAACCGCCGGACGGCAGAGCGCCGGGAGAAGTAACAGACCTTCCCCCCACCCCATCACCAAAATCACATCATTACGGGAGGTATGACCTCGTCCTCCCAAACTCCATATCCTTCGCTTTCCCCTGACGGGCAAAGCTCACTCATTCCGTTGCTCGTCCTCTCCAAATCAAACCCGCTGCGCTGGGCTTTGATTTGGTTCATCCCCCAACTGGAGGTTTGTCTATGACTGATCAATCCAAGATTCGTAACTTCTCGATCATTGCTCACATCGACCACGGCAAGTCCACCCTGTCCGACCGGCTGATCGAGCAGTGCAACGCCGTCACCGCCCGGGAGATGGAGTCCCAGCTGCTGGACAACATGGACCTGGAGAAGGAGCGGGGCATCACCATCAAGGCCCGGGCCGTCAAGCTCAACTACGCCGCCGAGGACGGCAACACCTACGAGCTCAACCTCATCGACACCCCCGGCCATGTGGACTTCAACTACGAGGTGTCCCGGTCCCTGGCCGCCTGCGAGGGCGCCATTCTGGTGGTGGACGCCGCCCAGGGCATTGAGGCCCAGACCCTGGCCAACACCTACCTGGCCATGGAGCACGACCTGGAGATCCTGCCGGTGGTCAACAAGATCGACCTGCCCGCCGCCGACCCCCAGCGGGTGAAGGACGAGATCGAGAATATCATCGGCATCCCCGCCCAGGACGCCCCCGAGATCTCCGCCAAGGTGGGCATCAACATCCCCGCCGTGCTGGAGGACATCGTGAAGAATGTCCCCGCCCCCAAGGGGGACCCCAATGCCCCCCTGAAGGCCCTCATCTTTGACAGCCAGTACGACGCCTACCGGGGCGTCATCGTCTACTTCCGGGTGATGGAAGGCACCATCAAGACCGGCATGAACGTGAAGCTGATGGCCTCCGGCGCCACTTATCAGGTGCTGGAGTGCGGTCACCTGCTCCCCCTGGGCATGGAGAGCTGCAAAGAGCTCATCGCCGGCGAGGTGGGCTACTTCACCGCCTCCATCAAGAACGTGAAGGACACCCAGGTGGGCGACACCATCACCGGCGCCGATTCTCCCGCCAACCAGCCTCTGCCCGGCTACCGCCCCGCCCGGGCCATGGTGTACTGCGGCATCTACACCGAGGACGGCTCCAAGTACCCCGACCTGCGGGACGCCCTGGAGAAGCTCCAGCTCAACGACGCCTCCCTGTCCTTCGAGCCGGAATCCTCCGTGGCTCTGGGCTTCGGCTTCCGCTGCGGCTTTTTGGGGATGCTCCATATGGAGATCATCCAGGAGCGGCTGGAGCGGGAGTTTGACCTGGACCTGATTACCACCCTGCCCTCCGTCATTTACCGCATCACCAGGACCGACGGCACCGTGGTCATGGTGGATAACCCCCACAACTACCCCGATCCCGCCGTCATTGAAATGGCGGAGGAGCCCTACGCCAAGGTGTCCATCGTCTCGCCCCCCGACTATGTGGGCAACATCATGCCCATGTGCCAGGAGCGCCGGGGCGAGTATAAGGATATGCAGTATCTGGACACCAATCTGGTGGAGCTCCACTACTCCATGCCTCTGGGCGAGATCATCTACGATTTCTTTGACACCCTGAAGGCCCGTACCAAGGGCTATGCCTCTCTGGACTATGAGATGGACCGCTACGAGCCCTCCGAGCTGGTGAAGGTGGATATGCTCCTTAACGGCGACCAGGTGGACGCCCTCTCCTTCATCGCCCACAAGGACAAGGCCTATCCCCGTGCCCGCCGTCTGTGCGAGAAGCTGAAGGAGAACATTCCCCGTCAGCTCTTTGAGGTCCCGGTCCAGGCCGCCATCGGCGGCAAGGTCATTGCCCGGGAAACCGTGAAGGCCATGCGCAAGGACGTGCTGGCCAAGTGCTACGGCGGCGACATCACCCGTAAGAAGAAGCTGCTGGAAAAGCAGAAAGAGGGCAAGAAGAAGATGCGCTCTCTGGGTACGGTGCAAATTCCCACAGAGGCGTTCATGGCTGTGCTTAAGCTGGACGAGGAGTAAACGGAAAGCATCTTCTTGTTGCCCTCCGGGGCCCCGCAAGGCGGGGCGGCGCTGTGCGCCGTACAAGCGTTTTGGGGCAACGTCCCAAAACCTTGGCGCAGGCGGAATTCACTTCCGCCGAGCATATGAAATAAAATGGGGTCCCCACAAAGAGCAAACTCTTTGTGGGGCGGGCAAGAAGAAGATGCGGAGCCTTGGTACGGTTCAAATCCCGACAGAGGCGTTTATGGCCGTGCTTAAATTGGACGAAGAATAAGGCAAAAGACCTGCTGCATGATTGCAGCAGGTCTTTTTTGTATCCGCCTCCTCAGCTGAGGAACAGCTCCACATCCTCCACCGTCAGGCCGGTCTGGAGGGCCAGGTTGATGCCGAACCCCACCACCTTGGCCAGGTCGGTGACCCGGGCGTCAATGTCCCTGGGGGTGACCATCAGCCCCTCCCCCGCCCCCCGGAGGGCCTGGGGGTCCAGATGGGCCTGGCCCGCCTCAGCCAGCAGGTCGGCGGCCAGGGTGGCCCCATCCACCACCGTGGGCACCCCCACGGCAATGACGGGCACCCCCAGGCTGGCCCGGTCCAGAGCCGCCCGGGCGTTGCCCACCCCGGAGCCGGGGGTGATGCCGGTGTCGGCCAGCTGGACGGTGGTACACACCCGGCTCAGGCTGCGGGAGGCCAGGGCGTCCACCGCGATGACGCAGGAGGGGCGGATCTTTTCGGTCACCGCCCGCACCAGCTCCCCGCTCTCCACGCCGGTGGTGCCCAGCACTCCCGCCGCCAGAGCGGCCACCGGCCGAAAGGAGCCGAAGTGCTCCGGCACCTGCTCCACCAGATGGCGGGTGACCATGGTGTGGTCGGCGGCAGCGGGGCCGATGTTGTCCGGGGTGATAGCCCGGTTGCCCAGCCCCACCACCAGGGCAGGGGCCCCTTCCGGCAGCTTGAGCAGGACTTTCAGCTCCGCCGCCACCGCCCGGGCCGCCCGGCCAAAGGCGTCCTCCTCCCGGCGGACCAGAGCGGACAGGTCCACCGTCACGTAGGTGCCCACCGGCTTGCCGATGGCTTTGGCCCCCCGGTCGTCCAGCACTTTGACTGTGGTCACCGGGTAGCCCTCCCGGGTGGATTCCTCCTGAGTCACGCCGGGCAGCTCCCCGGTATTTCCCCCCTCCCGCCACAGCTGGGCGGCCTCCAGCGCCAAATCCGTCCTTCTTTGTTCCATATGCGTCCTCCTGTACACCCCAAGATATGGTGTTTTGTATGCTGCTTGCCTCTATTTTTTGCGGAGAGCGGCCCCATATACAAAAAAAGTGAAAAAACCTAAAAAAAACTGTTGCAATTTCTCTTGCTTCCTGCTAGAATGTAAAAATGCACAGGCAAACTATGTGTATTTACTATCGTCATCGGAGGAGGTGTTTGGTTTGCCGAATATTAAATCTGCCAAGAAGCGTGTCCTGGTGAACGAGACCAAGGCCATGCAGAACAAGGCCGCGAAGTCCGCTCTCAAGACCGACATCAAGAAGTTTGAGGCTGCGCTGGCTGAAGGCAACCGCAGCGAGGCCGAGGGCGCTTACAAGGTGGCCGTTAAGGCGGTCGACAAGGCCGTGGTTCATGGTCTGCTGCACCGGAACAACGCTGCGCACAAGAAGAGCGCCATGACCATCAAGCTGAACAAGCTGGCCTAATCTGTGGTCAACATGAAACCGCCTGCCATGCAGGCGGTTTTTTGCTGCCCAAACGGGACCGGCCGGTCTCTCCCCTTGCATTATTTTCCATTTTATGGTATATCTAAAAGGAACCTGTGTCCGGGAGGTGGGCCCATGCCCAAAGAGCTGCTGAAAAAGAAGCCGGTGAAATTTGCGCTGGAGATGGTGGACATTTATTTCTCCAAGCACATCTCCCGCTCGGCGGCGGAGCTGGCCTACTTTCTCATCCTGTCCTTTTTCCCCCTGCTCATCTGCATCAATGCTTTTATCAGCCTGCTGCCGGTGGATCTGGAGGAGGTGCTGGCTGCCGCCTCCCCCCTGCTGCCCAGGGCGGCCCGGGATATTCTGATGGAGTATGTGGGCTATATCACCACCAATCAGTCTCCCGGCCTGCTCATTGCAGGGGTTTTCATGACGGTGTTCTTTGCCTCGGCGGCCTTCCGGGCCCTGATGAACATTATGGAGGAGATCTATGGCCGTAAGGGCTACCGGGGCCTGCGGCAGGTGATCGCCAGCGTGCTCTTTGCCCTGCTGCTGCTGGTCACCATCTTCCTCTCTTTAGTGGTGCTTCTCACCGGCGGCTGGCTCTTCCAGGCGGCGGAGCGGCTGCTCCATCTGGATACCAACTCCCTGCCCTGGGACTGGCAGTGGATGCGCTTTCTGCTCCTCTTTCTGCTGGTGTTCCTCTTCGTGATGCTGGTGTACCGGGTAGCCGCACCCCAGGGTAAACCACGCCCGCCGGTGATGACCGGGGCCTTTCTGACCGCGGTGGTGCTCTCCATCTTTTCCATCCTGTTTTCCTGGTTCATCGGCCTGTCCTCCCGGTATTCCCTGGTGTACGGGTCCCTGGCCTCCATCATTATCATGCTGGTGTGGCTCTACCTGTGCGGCAATATCCTCATCATCGGCAACATCTTCAACTGCGTGTGGTACAAGCACAAAAAGCTGAAGCTGCTGAAAGATCTGAAAAAAGAAGAGAAATAAAAAGGGCCTGTTGCAAAATGTGCAGCTCGTACAAAGACCCGTCATTCCGAGAAAAACGGCCGCCCACCGGGCGGCCGTTTTTCGTGGGAATCCGTCCCTTTTGCCGGGGAAACGGATTGCCACGCCAGTGTGCGCACTGGCTCGCAATGACAGGTTTGTGCAAAACAGCTATTTTGCAACAGGCCCTTTTTTATCGGTTATTTTGCTTCCAAATCTCTGCTAACCCCAGGAAGGTCAGGTGAGGCTCCCAGGCGGTGGAGATGGAGAGCAGAGGGCGTACCAGAGTGCTGTTGCCGCCGGTGAGCACCACCGTCAGGGGACCCAGCTCCTCCTCCAGCCGCCTGACAATGCCCTCGATGGCCCCGGCGGCCCCGTAGAGGGCTCCGTGCTTCATGCAGGACACGGTGTCTGACCCCAGCAGCCCCTCCGGCGTGGACAGGGTGATGGGGGGCAGCTGGGCGGCCCGGGCGGACAGGGCCTCCAGGCCCAGAGCCAGGCCGGGCAGGATCATGCCGCCCCGGAAGAGGCCGCCCCTGTCCACCACCGACAGGGTGGTGGCGGTGCCCATGTCAAAGACGGCCACCGGGGGCGTATACCGGGCCAGAGCGGCCACGCAGTCCACCACCCGGTCCATGCCCAGGTTGGCGGTATCGTAGCCGCTGAGATCCAGACCGGTGTGGGTGGTTTTGTCCACCACCAGGACAGGCTTTCCGGTGATGGCCTTCAGCCCCTCCCCTACCGGGCCGGTAAGGGCGGGCACCACCGAGGAGAGAACGGCCCCTTTGGCCTCCACCCCCTCCAGCAGATCTTGGAGAGATGCGGTCCAGTCCAGAGCGGGGTCACTGGGCAGCTTTTTTACAAAGGCCACCTGATCCCCCCGCAGGCCCGCTACGGCAACGGTGGTGTTGCCAATGTCAACGGTGAGCAGCATCTCAGGCGGGTTGAACGGCAGCGGGAGCTTTCTCCAGCTTGAGAGCCCGCACCATGGGCACGCACACCGCGGGGGTGATGACGGCGGCCACAATGGCCTCAGGCACGCCGTTGGCGGCCACGATGCCCAGGATGAAGCCCAGCACCGCGTCGGCGGGGATGCCCTGGGCGGCGGCATAGGCCTCGGTGAAAATGACGCCGATGGAGCCCATCACCAGGGCGGTGTTGGTGAGAGCGCCCACAATACCGGCGATCACCATGCCAACCGTCTGGATACCGGCGTTGGACTTGCGGAAGAGGGTCTTAATGAGGGTGTACACCAGCCAGGGGGTGACACCCACCAGGATACGGGGCACAAAGCAGATGAACAGGGCCCAGGGGCTGCCCCGGTCCAGGCCGGGCACGGGAATGAAGGGGGAAAACACAAAGGAGGAAAGACCGGGTACCAGCGTATTTTTGATCATGCTGGACAGACCGAACATTCCTCCCAGGAACGCGCCCTTCTTGGGCCCCAGCAGAATGGAACCGATGATGACCGGCACATGGAGAATGGTGGCCTTGATCACAGGCAGGTCAATGAGACCCAGGGGTGTAAAGGTGAGCAAAAAGATGATGCCGGTAAACATAGCCAGAATGGCCATGCCCTGCACCTGCTTGCTCCGCTGAGACCGGGTGAGCGCTTTTTTCATATTCAATTACCTCCAGCTGCCGTTCCTCTTAAGAGGATACAGCGCATATTTTGGGTGACTGACCACCGATGGGCTGGGACCTGCCGTCTCCTGAGAGTACAGCGGCCCCGGACGGGGACAGCCGGAGCTATTATAGCGGTTTTATCCCCAAAATGCAATGGCAATGTGGAAAACTTACTTCGTGTCTGCTATAATTGAGGGACACATCACGGCGGCGGAAGGCCGTCCCTACAGATTATAAGGAGCTTCTTGCTATGCAGTTAAAAGGAAAAACCGTGCTGCTGGGGGTCACCGGCGGCATCGCCTGCTACAAATCCGCCAACCTGGCCTCCGCCCTGGTGAAGCAGGGGGCCAACGTCCAGGTGCTCATGACCAAAAATGCCACCGAGTTCATCGGTCCCCACACCTTTGAGTCCCTCACCGGCAACCGGGTGAGCGTGGACACCTTCGACCGCAACTACCAGTTCCAGGTGGAGCACATCGCTCTGGCCGATCAGGCCGACCTGGTACTGGTGGCTCCCGCCACCGCCAACGTGCTGGCCAAGCTGGCCCACGGCCTGGCCGACG
Organism: Flavonifractor sp. An52; assembly: GCF_002159385.1. Lineage (NCBI taxonomy): Bacteria > Bacillati > Bacillota > Clostridia > Eubacteriales > Oscillospiraceae > Flavonifractor > Flavonifractor sp. An52. The sequence continues at coordinate 54,533 of NZ_NFIB01000002.1, read as the reverse complement.
ATATGCTCACCACCACCATTCTGGCCTGCAACTGTCCCAAGATCGCCGCCCCCGCCATGAACACCAAGATGTACGAGAACCCCGTCACCCAGGACAACCTGGACATTTTGCGGAAATACGGCTGGGAGATCGTGGAGCCCGCCAGCGGCCGTCTGGCCTGCGGGGCCGTGGGCAAGGGCAAGATGCCCGAGCCGGAGGATCTGCTGGAATGTGTCCTCCACGCCCTCAGCCATGAGAAGGACATGACCGGCCTTAAGGTGCTGGTCACCGCCGGTCCCACCCGGGAGGCTCTGGACCCGGTGCGCTATCTCACCAACCACTCCACCGGCAAGATGGGCTACGCCATCGCCAAAGCCGCCGCCGCCCGGGGGGCCCAGGTCACCCTGGTGTCCGGGCCGGTGAACCTGAAAAAGCCCCCTTACATGGAGGTGGTGGACATTGTGTCCGCCCAGGATATGTTTGACGCGGTGACCAGCCGTGCCCCCGACCAGGATATCATCATCAAGGCCGCCGCCGTGGCCGACTACCGCCCCGCTAACCTGGCGGAGGATAAGATCAAGAAGAGCGGCAATGATTCCGATCTATCCCTCCCCCTGGCCCGCACCAGCGACATTCTGGCCTGGCTGGGGGAGCACCGGGCGCCCGGCCAGTTCCTGTGCGGCTTCTCCATGGAGACCCGTGACATGGTGGAAAACTCCAAAAAGAAGCTGGAGAAAAAGCACATCGACCTCATTGCCGCCAACAACCTGAAGCAGGCGGGTGCGGGCTTTGGGGTGGATACCAACGTACTCACCCTCATCGCCGCCGACGGAGCCAAGGAACTACCCCTCATGAGCAAGGAGGAGGCCGCCCACACCCTGCTGGACGAAATTATGGACCGCCGGTGAGGATTCCCCCCTTTTTGCCTTGACGGTAGGGGGAAAAAATGATAGAATAGCCCGCGATAAGGCAGTGATCGGGAAGAGTACCCCCATGTTTCCGCACCAGAGAGGAGCCGGACGGTGCAAGGCTCCGGCGGAGGTGGAGGGAAGGCGCCCGTGAGCCGCGGGGAGGCAATGCCCCGCCGGTCCCCCGCCGTTACCGGGTTCGAGTGCGGACAACTTGTCCGAATTCAGGTGGTACCACGGATTTTTCCGCCCTGAGCTTAGGCTCAGGGCGGTTTTTTCTTAGCCTTCCCCTGGGGGAAGGTGCCCCAGTGCGCACACTGGGGCGGATGAGGGAAACGGTACCATATATGTATAAATTACAAACAAAAGGAGTTTGATTGTACCATGAAAAACACCGAAAAGACCATGGAGCAGATCGTCACCCTGTGTAAGGGCCGGGGCTTCATCTTCTCCGGCTCCGAGATCTACGGCGGCCTGGCCAACACCTGGGACTACGGCCCTCTGGGTGTGGAGCTGAAGAACAACGTCAAGAAGGCCTGGTGGAAGAAGTTCGTCCAGGAGAATCCCTACAACGTGGGTCTGGACGCCGCCATCCTGATGAATCCCCAGACCTGGGTGGCCTCCGGCCATCTGGGCGGCTTCTCCGATCCTCTCATGGACTGCAAGGAGTGCAAGGAGCGCTTCCGCGCCGACAAGCTCATCGAGGACTGGTGCGCTGAGAACAGCGTGGAACTGCCCAAGCCCATCGACGCCTTCTCCCAGGAGGAGATGAAGAATTTCATCGAGGAGAACAACATCCCCTGCCCCACCTGCGGCAAGCACAATTTCACCGACATCCGTCAGTTCAACCTGATGTTCAAGACCTTCCAGGGCGTCACCGAGGACGCCAAGAACACCGTGTACCTGCGGCCTGAGACCGCTCAGGGCATCTTTGTCAACTTCCAGAACATCCAGCGCACCACCCGCAAGAAGCTGCCCTTCGGCGTGTGCCAGATCGGCAAGTCCTTCCGCAACGAGATCACCCCCGGCAACTTCACCTTCCGCACCCGTGAGTTCGAGCAGATGGAGCTGGAGTTCTTCTGCAAGCCGGGCACCGACATGGAGTGGTTCCAGTACTGGCGCTCCTTCTGCAAGGAGTGGCTGCTGAGCCTGGGTATGCAGGAGGAGAACCTGCGGCTGCGTGACCACAGCCCCGAGGAGCTGTGCTTCTACTCCAAGGGCACCACCGACTTCGAGTTCCTCTTCCCCTTCGGCTGGGGCGAGCTGTGGGGCGTGGCCGACCGTACCGACTACGACCTGACCCAGCACCAGAACGTCTCCGGCAAGGATATGACCTACTTCGACCAGGAGACCGGCGAGCACTATATCCCCTACGTGGTGGAGCCCTCCCTGGGCGCCGACCGCGTGACCCTGGCCTTCCTGGTGGACGCCTTCGATCAGGAGGTGGTGGGCCAGGACAAGAAGGGCAACGACGACATCCGCACCGTGCTGCGCCTCCACCCTGCTCTGGCCCCCTTCAAGTGCGCCGTGCTGCCCCTGAGCAAGAAGGAAGTGCTGGCCGGCCCCGCCCAGCAGCTGCGTGACGAGCTGGCCAAGGACTTCATGGTGGACTACGACGACGCCGGCTCCATCGGCAAGCGTTATCGCCGCCAGGACGAGATCGGCACCCCCTTCTGCATCACCCTGGACTTCCAGACCGTGGGCGACGAGAACACCCCCGCCGACAACTGCGTCACCATCCGTGAGCGCGACTCCATGGAGCAGGTGCGCATCCCCATGTCTGAGGTTAAGAATTATATTGCTGAGCGCGTGAAGTTCTGAGTATAAAGGACAAAAAAGCTCCGGTTCTTTGTGAACCGGAGCTTTTTTCTGTCAAAACCCGCCAAATAGTGATGTTAATTTTTCTTACATCATGTATATTTGTCTAAATCTCACAATTTTTCTTACATAGTTTGATTTATTATTACATAATTGACACACAGCTTCAATGATGATAATATTTTCACATAAGGTAAAGTTTTTTATCGCCGCGAAAATATTTTTAAAAGGAGTGTCTTTTATGGAACGCAACTTCCAGACCGCTGAGCCCTTCCGCATCAAAGTGGTGGAGCCCATCAAGAAGACCACCCGGGCCTACCGCACCCAGGCTCTGAAGGACGCCCAGTACAACGCCTTTCGTCTGAAGGCCGAGGACGTGTATGTGGACTGCCTCACCGATTCCGGTACCTCCGCCATGAGCACCGAGCAGTGGTCCGCCATGATGCTGGGCGACGAGAGCTACGCCGGCTGCAAGAGCTTCTATAAGCTGGAGGCCTCCGCCCAGGAAGTGTTCGGTATGCCCTACGTCCAGCCCACCCACCAGGGCCGCGGCGCCGACTTCATCATGGCCCAGTATTACGCCAAGCCCGGCAAGTATGCCGTGGGCAATATGCACTTTGATACTTTTCACGGCAACGCCGAGATCCTGGGCGCCATTCCTGTGGACTGCGTCATCGACGCCGGCCTGGACGCCGCCAGCCCCGCCGAGGATTTTAAGGGCAACATCGACCTGAACAAGGTGCAGAAGATCATTGACGAGCACGGCGAGGACGCCATCTCGGTGATCATCATCACCGTCACCTGCAACAACAACGGCGGCCAGCCCGTGTCCATGGCCAACATCAAGGCGGTCAGCGAGTTTGCCAAGGCCCACAACATTCCCGTGGTCATCGACTCGGCCCGTCTGGCCGAGAACGCCTGGTTCATCAAGACCCGGGAGCCCGGCTATGAGAACAAGGACATCAAGGAAATTACCCGGGAGATGTTCTCCTACTGCGAGACCGCCACCATGAGCTCCAAGAAGGACGGCCTGGTGAACATCGGCGGCCTGATCGTCACCCGCAACCACGACTTCTACCTCTATTCCAACGTCCAGGCCATTGTCCACGAGGGCTTCATCACCTACGGCGGCCAGTCCGGCCGTGACATGGAGGCTCTGGCGGTGGGTCTGCGGGAGGCCACCACCGACGAGTACCTGGAGTACCGCATCAATCAGGTCAAGTACCTGGGCGACCGCCTGAAGGAGAAGGGCATCCCCTGCGTGGAGCCCAGCGGCGGCCACGGCATCTATGTGGACGCCCGCCGGTTCTTCCCCCACATCCCCCAGTGCGAGTTCCCCGCCCAGCGGCTGGTGGTGGCCCTCTATCAGGAGGCCGGCATCCGGGCCGTAGAGATGGGCGCCTGCGCCTTCGGCGGCAAGGACCCCGTCACCGGCGAGCCCATCTGGCCCGCTCTGGAGCTGATGCGCATCTCGGTGTCCCGCCGGGTGTACACCAACAACCACCTGGACTGCATCGTGGATGCCATGGAGTACATCTATCAGCACCGCGACGAGTACAAGGGCATGAAGCTGATCTATGAGGGCCCCATCACCGCCCTGCGTCACTTCACCGCCGGCTTCGAGCTGCTGTAAGCCCATCTGCCCCGGACCGGGGCCCTCAAAAGCCCCGGTCCGCAAAAAACCACAACGGGTACATCTGTATCTGGAGACCTTACCCAGCCGGAACAAAGTCCACTTCGCTTTGTTTGGACAGGCGCGCCTGTGCGCCCGGTCGAACGGCTCAGCGCAAAAAAACCGCGGAAAAGCTGGCACTTTTCCGCGGCCAATGGGCAGAAAACCCATCCATACGGATGGGAATCCTGAACATTAAATTATATTATATGCCCATCATCCATCTCTGTCAAGAGGTGGGCGCGCAGGGCGGCGGCCACCTGCCGCCAGCATCAAATTGAATCTTGTTCCCATGCCGCCGGTCTCCAACATCCCTGTACGCTTGCAAAGAGGATAGGAGGGACAACAAATGGGAAAACCTGACAACACCCTGCAAACCCCTGATCGTGAACAATTCGGCAGCCGGATCGCCTTTGTGCTGGCCTCCATGGGCGGCGCCATCGGCCTCGGCAACATCTGGAAATTCCCCTACCTGGTGGGACAGCACGGCGGCGCAGCCTTCATTGTCGTCTATCTTCTGGCGCTGCTGTTGGTGGCCACACCCGTGCTGATGACGGAATTCGCCATCGGCCGCAAGACGGGCACCAGCTACACCACCGCCCTGAAAAAGCTGCTGCCCGGCAAGAAGTGGTATCTGCTGGGCATCATCGGCGTCATCGCCCTGACCCTGACCCTGTCCTTCTACGGCGGCATCGCCGGCTGGACGGTGGCCTATCTGACCAAGTCCATCACCGGTTCCTACAGCGGCATGGGTGCCGATGAGATCGGCGCCATGTTCGGCAGCTTCTCCGCCGACCCCTTCCAGATGGTATTCTGGCTGGGCGTCATGCTCCTCATCACCACCGTGATCGTCCTGCGGGGCGTCAAGGGCGGCATTGAAAAGGTGTGCAACATCCTGCTGCCCATCATGTTCGTATTCATCATCTTCCTGGCCATCCGGGCCATCATGCTCCCCGGCGCCGACGCCGGTCTGGCCTTCTACCTGATCCCCGACTTCTCCAACCTGAACGCGGAGACCGTCATGGCCGCCATCGGCCAGGCCTTCTTCTCCCTGGGTGTGGGCTGCGGCAACCTGGTGATCTACGGCTCCTATCTGGACCGGAAAAAGACCATCGGCTCCAGTACCATCATGGTGGCTCTGGGTGACACTTCCGCCGCCATCCTGTTCGGCCTGATCATCTTCCCCTCCGCCTTCGCCTTCAACATCGAAGCCGGCATGGGCCCCCCGCTGGTCTTCATCACCCTGCCCGCCATTTTTGCCCAGATGCCCTTCGGCATGGTCTTCGCCTCCATCTTCTTCATCATGCTGTTCTTCGCCTGCCTGACCTCCACCATCTGCATCATGGAGGCCATTGTGGGCTTCCTGGTGGATGAACTGAAGATCGCCCGGAAGAAGGCCACCTGGATCGTGGCCGGCGTGGTGTTTGTCATCGGCTCGGTGATGATGATGTCCTTCGGGCCGCTGGCCGACTTCCTCATCTTTGGCAAGACCATCTTTGATTTCTTCAACGACACCGTGGTGTCCGCCATCCTGCTGCCGCTGGGCGCCCTGCTCATGGTCATTCTGGTGGGCTGGATCCTCAAGCCCAAGACCATCCTGGACGAGATGAACATCGGCGACGGCCTGAAGGTGAACCGCTATTACACCATTACCATCCGCTATATCGCCCCCATCGCCATCATCCTGATGTTCCTGCAGCTGATCGGCGTGATCACATTCTAGCCTCCCTCTTTCATTCAGCCCTCTTCTTATTCCCTGGTGCGGCAGGGCCCGGTTTGGCGCCGGACCCTGCCGTACCTCTGTTTTTCCGCCGCTTCCTCTGGACAATCGGGTGGTTTTGGTTTAAACTGAAATGAAGAAGAAAGGGAGCGCAGATATATCAACTGCCGCCCCAATGAGGTGAGCCATCCATGGAACAGAAGAAACAGCTGGAATCCGTTCTGCCGCTGATGCGCTTTTTCGCAGAGATGCTGGGACCGGATGCTGAGATCATTTTATACGACGTGGATGACCGGGTGGTGTATCAGGTCCTCAACCCCATGGACGATGAGATGGTACCCGGCAGCGAGATGCGCTCGCTGGAGCGGAACCTTCTGGACTCGAAGATCTATGAAAAAGAAGATTTTATCGTCAATTACCGAGCACTTTCCCGCTCCAAGCATAAGCTGAAATCCGCCACCTTCTTTTTGAAAAACAACCCAGAGCGGCAGCTGCGGGGCATGATTACCGTCAACATCAACGTGGAGCGGCTGGTGGAGTTGCGGGATGCCCTCAATGTAATGATTTCGGGCTATCGGCCCTATGAGGCTCCCGCCGAGAGCCCCTTCTACAACAGCTTTGAGGTATCGGTGGAGGGGCTGGTATCCACCTCTATCCGGGAAGAGCTGGACAGCTTTGGGGTGGAACCCACCCGCCTGAGCTACCAGGAGAAGATGGAGATGGTGCGTCGTTTGGACGAAAAGGGTATCTTCCTGGTAAAGGGAGCCATTGCCGAGCTGGCCTCCGCCCTCAAGACCACCGAAACCAGCATTTACCGCTATTTGAACAAGCTTCAGGAACAATCCTGAACGATTTCATAAAAAACGTGCTGCAAAGGCAGCACGTTTTTTTACGCCTTTATGGCCTCCCGGGCAAAATCGGCGGCCTGGTCCAGGTCGCTCTGGTCCGGGTGGGTCAGGGCCAGGTCAAAAGCCTGGATCATGGATTTCAGCTTGGCGTTGTCCGGGTCGGCCTTCAGCTGGGCCTCGTACCGGTCCTTCACCGTCTGGGGCATCTTTCCGGTGCAGAAGAAACTGCTCACCACCTGGTTGCCCTTGGGGACCTCCGCCTTGAAGCGGTCGGACAGGGAGGCGAAGTACAGCTCGGAGATACCGAAACCGGCGGTGCCGAAGATGGCCACCCGTTTGCCGTACAGGCTATGTAAAAATTCCTGCATAGCCGGAGTGAGGGTACCCTTGTCGGTCCAGGACCCGGCAAAGACCAGCTCCGCCTGGTCCACGTTCTGGGGCGGCGGGCCGAAGGCCACAATGTCGTGGCCCTCACAGGCCTCCCGGATGGCCTGAGCCACCTGGGCGGTGTTACCGGTCTGGCTGTCGAATACAATGGCGATTTTCATAGGTCCTCCTTTGGACGGTGGGCGGCCCTTGGGGCCGCCCCTACGAATCTTCTTTCTGTGTAGGCAATGTAGGGGCGACCTTTATGGTCGCCCCCAGGGTCACCGGAATTTCCGGCTCTCCGCCACCGCCAGCTCGTCGCAGCGGTTATTAAATGGGTTATCGGCGTGGCCCTTGACCCAGTGGAGATGGACGGTGTGATAGTCGCACAGGTCCAGCAGGGTGGCCCACAGATCCGGGTTGAGGGCGGGCTTCTTGTCCCCCTTCACCCAGCCTCTGGCCTTCCAGCCCCGGGCCCAGCCCTTCTCCAGGGCGTCAATGACGTACTTGGAGTCAGAGTAGAGCTCCACGATGCAGGGCTCCTTCAGGGCCTTCAGGGCGGTGATGACGCCGGTAAGCTCCATACGGTTGTTGGTGGTGTGGGCCTCCCCGCCGGAGAGTTCCTTTTTGAACTCCCCGTATTGCAGAATGGCCCCCCACCCGCCGGGGCCCGGATTGCCCGAGCAGGCCCCGTCGGTGTAAATGGTGACTGTTTTCATAGATCTCCTATTATAGCCTTCCCCTGGGGGAAGGTGGCTGGCCGAAGGCCAGACGGATGAGGGGAACGCCGCCTTTACCTGCCGGTCAATGACGGCACACACACCCTCAAAATTCTGTTTGATCTCAAGATTTGTAAAACGCAAAACCTTGATTTTTTCCACTTCTTGCAAGTAAGCCATTCTGGCGGCGTCCAGTTCTGGACCATTTCCCTCATAATGCTGGGAACCATCCAATTCAATGGCTAACCTGGCTTTGTAACAATAAAAATCCACAATATAAGGACCAAATGGCTTTTGTCGGAGAAATTGGACGGGATAGGTCCGCAAAAAATCATACCACAGATGATTCTCTTCTTTTGTGGCATTTTTTCGCAGTTTCTGTGCGCGAATGCGGGTGATATCTTCCATAGGCGCACCTCTTCCCCTCATCCGCCCCAGTGTGCGCACTGGGGCACCTTCCCTCAGGGGAAGGCTTTTTACAGCTCCTTCAAAATCTCCTGCCGCTTCTGCTCATACTCCTCTTTGGTGATGAGCCGCCGGTCATAGAGGGACTGGAGCTGCTCCAGCCGCTGCTCCGGGGTGCCCTTGGGATCGTCCACCGACACCCCCTCCTCCTCGATGTGGATCTCGGGACCGATATACTTCTTGCCGAAGGCAGAATAGAAGTTGGTACCGGCGATCACAGCGGCAATGACGGTCCAAATGATGCCGAAAATGAGGCCGAAGCCCCCCGCCATAGCAAACTGGGGAATGACGACGAACAGACCGATAAGCACAAAGACGCAGCCTATCACGCCGCCCGCCACCGAGCCGGTCTTACTGGGACGGTAGGTTACCCGTTTCCTGGACATAGCTTATTCCTCCCCTTCGGTGGCGCCGGTGTCCTCCTCTTCTTCCTCGTGGTCGGTACGGGCGAAGGAGATGACCTTCACGCCCTCCTCCAGGTTCATGATCTTGACGCCCTGGGCGGTGCGGCCGTAGGTGGAGATGCCGGACACCGCCATACGGATGATGACGCCGGCGTCGTTGATGACCAGCACGTCGTCGTTGTCGTTGACCACCTTGACGCCCACCACGGGGCCGGTCTTCTCGGTGACGTTGTAGCCCTTCAGGCCGTAGCCGCCTCTCTTCTGGGGACCATCGGCACGGATATACTCGTCCATTTCGGTGCGCTTGCCGTAGCCGTTCTCGGTGATCATCAGCACCTGATGGTCGTACTTGGCCCGGGCGGCCCCCACCACGAAGTCGCCCTCCCGCAGGCTGATGCCCCGGACGCCGCAGGCGTCGCGGCCCATGCAGCGCACGTCGGTCTCCTTGAAGCAGATGGCCATACCGTCGTGGGTGACGATGAGGATGGCCTGCTCTCCGTCGGTCTCCCGGACGGTGATGAGCTCGTCTCCCTCCTCCAGGGTGATGGCCCGGATGCCCGCCTTGCGGGCGGTAAAGATGGAGGAGAGCTGGATCCGCTTGACGGTACCTGCCCGGGTGACCATCACCAGATACCGGTCCTCGGGGAACTCCCGCAGGTGGATCATGGCGGTGACCTTCTCGTCCTGCTCGATGGGCAGCACGTTCACCAGGTTGGTACCCTTGGCGGTGCGGCCGGCCTCGGGGATCTGATAGCCCTTCTTCCGGTGGACCCGGCCCTTATTGGTAAAGAAGAGGATGTAGTCGTGGGTGGAGGCGGTAAACACCGTATCCACGTAGTCCTCCTCCTTGGTGGCCATGGCAGTGATGCCCTTGCCGCCCCGGCGCTGGGTGCGGTAGGTGGAGGCGGGGGTGCGCTTGATGTAGCCCCCGTCGGTGAGGGTGAAGACGCACTCCTCCTCCTCGATCAGGTCCTCAATGTCGATCTCGTCCTCCACGTCCTGAATCTCGGTGACCCGGTCGTCGCCGTACTTGTCCCGGATGGCGGACAGCTCGTCCTTCAGCACCCCACGCAGCATCTCCTCGGAGGAGAGCAGCTGCTGGAAGTAGGCAATGCGCTCCTCCAGCTCCTTGTACTCGGCCTCCAGCTTCTCCCGGTCCAGGCCCTGGAGGGCTTTCAGGCGCATATCCAGAATGGCCTGGGCCTGCACGTCGTCCAGGCCGAACCGGTTCATCAGGTTCTCCTTGGCGTTGTCGTAGCTGGAGCGGATGATGCGGATGACCTCGTCGATGTTGTCCTGGGCGATGAGCAGGCCCTCCAGCAGGTGGGCCCGCTCCTGGGCCTTCTTCAGGTCGTACTTGGTGCGGCGGATGATGATCTCCTCCTGGAAGGCGATGTACTCGTCCAGGATGTGACGCAGGGACAGGATCTTGGGCTGGGACTGGTCGTCCACCAGAGCCAGCATATTGATGGCGAAGGTGGTCTGCAGCTGGGTCTGGGCAAACAGGCGGTTGAGGACCACCTGGGGATTGGCGTCCCGCTTCAGCTCGATGACCACCCGCATACCGTTGCGGTCGGACTCGTCCCGGATGTCGGAGATGCCCTCCAGACGCTTGTCCTCCACCTGGTCGGCCATATTCTTAATGAGCTGGCGCTTGTTGACCTGGTAGGGGATCTCGGTGACGATGATGCGGGTACGGTTCTGGCCGAACTCCTCAAACTCGGTGCGGGCCCGGACGCACACCCGGCCCCGGCCGGTGGCGTAGGCGGCCCGGATGCCGGAGCGGCCCATAATGATGCCCTTGGTGGGGAAATCAGGGCCCTTCACGTGCTCCATCAGGTCGGACAGGGTGGCCTCCGGATTGTCCAGCACGCAGATGGTGGCATTGATGACCTCCCGCAGGTTGTGGGGCGGGATGTTGGTGGCCATGCCCACGGCGATGCCCGCCGAGCCGTTGACCAGCAGGTTGGGGAACCGGGAGGGGAGCACACGGGGCTCCTTCCGGCTCTCGTCGAAGTTGGGGTCCCAGTTCACCGTGTCCTTCTCGATGTCCCGGAGCATCTCGTCCGAAATCTTGGACATCCGGGCCTCGGTGTAACGGTAGGCGGCCGGGGGATCGCCGTCGATGGAACCGAAGTTGCCGTGGCCGTCCACCAGGGGATAGCGCATGGAGAAGTCCTGGGCCAGACGGACCAGGGCGTCGTACACGCTGGCGTCGCCGTGGGGATGGTACCGGCCCAGCACATCGCCCACGCAGGTGGCGGACTTCTTGAAGGGCTTGTCGGCAGTCAGGTTGTCCTCGTACATGGCGTACAGGATACGCCGGTGGACCGGCTTCAGGCCGTCCCGCACGTCGGGCAGGGCCCGGCCCTTGATGACGCTCATGGCGTACTCAATATAGGACTGCTCCATCTCCTTCACCAGGGGCGAGGTGACGATGGTCTGGTCCGGATACCGGATTTCCTCCGGATCGTACTGTGGCTTTTTGCTCATGCTGTTGCCTCTCAATCTTTATGATAGGGTAGTTCACGGCGGGCGGCCGCAAGGGCCGCCCCTACGTCAGGGCCGTGTAGGGGCGACCTTTATGGTCGCCCGACCATCCCTTAATAGTCCAAATTCACCGCGTACTTGGCGTTGCGCTCGATGAACTCCTTCCGGGGCTCCACCTTCTCGCCCATGAGGACGGTGAAGGTCTGGTCGGCCAGCACGGCGTCGTCCAGCTCGATGCGCTTGAGGGTGCGCCGCTCCGGGTCCATGGTGGTCTCCCACAGCTCATGGGGGTTCATCTCGCCCAGGCCCTTATACCGGGAGATATCCACCTTGGCGTTGGGGTTGTCGCCCCGGAGCTCGGCGGACACCTGGTCCCGCTCCTCATCGGAGAAGGCCACCCGGGTGGTCTTGCCCCGGGTCAGCTTGTACAGCGGAGGCACGGCGGCATAGACGTAGCCGTGCTCGATGAGGGGCCGCATGAAGCGGAAGAAGAAGGTCAGCAGCAGGGTGCGGATGTGGGAGCCGTCCACATCGGCATCGGCCATGATGATGATCTTGTGATAGCGCAGCTTGTCCAGGTCGAAGTCGTCCCCGATGCCGGCGCCCAGGGCGGTGATGACGGGGGTCAGCTTATCGTTGCCGTACACCTTGTCGGCCCGGGCCTTCTCCACGTTGAGCATCTTGCCCCACAGGGGGAGGATGGCCTGGAACCGGCTGTCCCGGCCCTGGGTGGCCGAGCCGCCTGCGGAGTCGCCCTCCACGATGTAGAGCTCGGTGAGCTCGGGGTTGACCTCGTTGCAGTCCCGCAGCTTATCGGGCATGGCGGCGCCGCCCAGGGCGGTCTTTCTCCGGATGGACTCTCTGGCCTTCCGGGCGGCCTCACGGGCCCGGTTGGCCATGAGGGCCTTCTCCAGGATGGCCTTGCCCACGGCGGGGTTCTCCTCCAGGTACTCGGACAGCTTCTCGGTGACGATGTTGTTCACCAGGGTACGGATGGAGGCGTTGCCCAGCTTGGCTTTGGTCTGGCCCTCGAACTGGGCCTCGGTGAGCTTGACGGAGATGACGCAGGCGATGCCCTCACGGCAGTCCTCGCCGGACACCTTGTCCTCGTCCTTGAGGATCTTCATTTTTTTGCCGTAGTTGTTGAGCACGGTGGTAAGGGCCCGCTTGAAGCCCTCCTCGTGCATACCGCCTTCGGGGGTGTGGACGTTGTTGGCGAAGGAGACGATGGTCTCGTTGTAGCCGTCGTTGTACTGGAAGGCCACCTCCGCCATGGAGTCCTCCTTCTGCCCCGCCATATAGATCACGTCGGGGTGGATGGGGTCCTTGGAGCGGTTGATGTAGGACACGAACTCCCGGATACCGCCGGCGTAGTGCATGGTGTCGCTCTGCTCCCTGCCGGGGCGGTTGTCGATGGTGTGGATCTTCAGGCCGGCGTTGAGGAAGGCCTCCTCCCGCATCCGGGTGTGGAGGGTCTCGTAGTTATACTCGGTGACCTCGAACATCTCGGGGTCGGGCTTGAACACCACCTCGGTGCCGTGGCGGTCGGTGTCCCCCACCACCTGCATGGGCTGGGTCACCTTGCCCCGGGAGAACTTCATCTCGTAGATCTTGCCCTCCTTGTGGACCCGGACCTCCAGCCACTCGGACAGGGCGTTGACCACGCTGGCGCCCACGCCGTGGAGGCCGCCGGACACCTTGTAGCCGCCGCCGCCGAACTTACCGCCGGCGTGCAGGATGGTGAACACCACCTCCAGGGCGGGCAGGCCGGTCTGGGGCTGGATGTCCACGGGGATACCGCGGCCGTTGTCCACCACGGTGATGATGTCACCCTCCCCAATGGCGACGGTGATCTCATCACAGTAACCGGCAAGAGCCTCATCGATGGAGTTGTCCACGATCTCGTACACCAGGTGATGCAGGCCAGACTCGCTGGTGGAGCCGATATACATACCGGGGCGCTTGCGGACGGCCTCCAGACCCTCCAGCACCTGGATCTCGGAGCCGCCGTACTCATGCTCCACCTGGGTGGTGCTCAGTTCCAATTCTAACTCGTCAGACATAATAACCTCCGCTAGATTAACCATAGGTTGGGTATGGCTCTGTGAGAGCGGCCATACCCCAAATTTTTTTATTCAAAACTGTTGTTCTCCGCCCGGCGCAGCAGGGTGGCGGCGGAGAGCTGGCACAGGTAAACCACCGGCGGCCCCTCCCGCCGGGCGCACAGCACAAAAGAGCGGGGCAGATCGTCGGACACGTTGACCAGCCGCCCCTCCTTTTCCGCCCGCTCCAGAAAGGACCGGGTCAGGTGGGAGGAGGAGGTGTTGTCCAGATCGAAGAGCCCCACCACGTCTCCAAAGGGCACCACCACGTTCTGACCGATGTGCAGATACATCTACTTGCCCTCCTTCTTGTCCCGGACGATTTTGGGCTTCCACAGCCAGCGGTACAGCTTCCAGCCCAGAAAGAGCCCCACAAAGAAGCCCAGTGCGGGCAGGCCGGGAATGAAGAGCAGCTGGGTCACCGGGGAGGTATCCGCCTCCCACAGGTTGAGCCGGTGGACCACAATGGCGTCTGTCACCAGAACGGCGGCCACCGGAGGGATCAGCTTCCACAGCTTGCTTCCCTTCCGGGTAAACTGGCACACCAGAAATTCCAGCAGAAAGCCCCCCACCAGGGGGACCAGGGCAAGGATCAAAAGTATCATAGTGTTCTCCTGAATCTGATCTGTATCACGGGCCGGTTTGTCATCCCACCAGTACGCCGTTGTGAATGTGGAAGGTCTTGCCCTCCCCCAGCCGGTCCAGACTCATTTCTTCGCAGCAGGTGATAAAAACCTGGCCCCCATTGATGCGTTTGAGGACAAATTCCTGCCGTTTATGGTCCAGCTCGGACAGTACGTCGTCCAGCAGCAGCACCGGCCACTCCCCCGTCTCCTGGAAGAAAATTTCCCGGGAAGCCAGCTTGAGGGACAATGCCGCCGTCCGGGTCTGGCCCTGGGAGGCGAAAGTTTTGGCGCTCACCCCGTCCAGTTCCACCACCAAATCGTCCTTGTGGGGCCCCGACAGGCACTGCCGGGCCTCCAGCTCCGCCTTCCGGTGGGAGTCCTGATGTTTCAGCAGCTGCTCCAGCAGAGTACGGGTAGGGGCCAATGGATCATCGATGGTGCTCACCGTCTGGTAGCTCAGCCCCAGCTCCTCCCGTCCGCCGGAGAAATCCCGGTGGATGGGAGGCGTCACCTCCCGGAGCCGCTTGATGAAGTAGGCCCGGTAGTGGATGAGCATGGCCCCGGTCTGGGCCATGCGCAGATTGAACTCGTCCAGAGTGTCCAGCAGCGAGGGATGCTCCTCCCAGTCCCGCAAAATCCGGGTCTTATGTTCATAAAGACGCCGGTATTCCGCCAAAGCCTCGGCATAGCGGGGCCGCAGCTGACAGATGCAGTCGTCCAGGAACCGGCGGCGCACCGCGGCCCCCTCCCGGATGAGCCACAGGTCCTCGGGGCAGAAGAGTACCGTGTTGAGCACCCCCGCCAGCTCCCCGGCGGTCTTTAATTTCACGCCGTTGGAGAAGAGCTGCCGCCGCACCCCCCGGCCCAGCTTGGCCTCCAGGGTGAAGTCCCGCCCCCGGGAAAAGACCTCCGCCTTCACAAAGGCGTGGTCCACCCCCATCTGGATCAGCTCCCGGTCGTACCGGGCCCGGTGGGAGGAGGCGGTGGACAGGTAGGCGATGCCCTCCAGCAGATTGGTCTTGCCCTGGGCATTCTCCCCCCAGATCACATTGACGTTGGGAGAAAAGCTCCCCTCAAAGTGAAGATAATTGCGAAAAAAGTCCAGGCAGACCGACTTTACGATCATAAAACTTCTACGCGCAGGTCATCCAGGGTGACCACGTCGCCGGGGCGCAGCTTCTTGCCCCGCATGGTGCACACCTCGCCGTTGACCTGGACCTCTCCGTCCTGGATGCGCTCCTTGGCCTCCCCGCCGGTCTCCACCAGACCCTCAAATTTCAGCAGGGATTCCAGTTTGATAAATTCCGTTGTGATTTTGGACTGAATGGTCTTCATACTTCCGAATTTCTCCCTTCTTCGTGCAGGGATTGCAGCAGTTCCCACAGGTCGGGCAGGGCCTTTTTCAGGGCCACCGGCCGGGCCTTTGCCCGGTCATAGAAGAAGTGGCCGGAGGTGCCCTCCGCCCGCAGCTGGCCGGTTTCCGCGTTGACCATCTTGTAGGACAGCTGCATTTTGGCAGGAGACAGGGACTCCACCGCCATGTGGATGGCTACCGTCTCCCCAAACCGGGTCATGGAACAGTACTTGCAGCTCACGTTGGTAACGGCAAAGTCGATGCCCGCGTCCACCGCTCTGTGGTAGCTCCAGCCGATCTGGTCCATAAAGTCGGTACGGGCCTCTTCCATCCAAAGGATATAATTTCCATGGTGGACGATGCTCATGCCGTCGGTCTCATAAAATTGAACCTTATGCAGGTAAGGATGCAGTTCCAAGGTATTTTTCCTTTCTTTCAGAACCTCTGTGCCCAATTTATTCCCCGGCCTTCAGGCGGACGGGCAGTACCATATACAGGAAATTTTCCTCCCCCTCGGTGGGCAGGATGACACAGGGGGACACGCTGGTGGACAGCTCCAGCCGCACCTTGTCGGCGGGGGCGGCCTTGAGGGCATCCATCAGGTACTTGTTGTTGAAGCCGATCTCCAGACCCTTGCCGTCGCCGGTGACAGGGCACTGGTCGTAGGCGTCGCCGATGGCGGTTTTGGTGGAAATCTTCATCAAACCGTCCTCAAACACGCACCGCAGGGGACATTTCAGCTTTTCGGTGATGATGAGGGAGACGCGCTCAATGGAGGACAGCAGCGCTCGGGTCTCGCCCTCCAGGCAGATGTCGTTGCTGCGGGGGATGGCCTGGCGGTAGGCCAAAAACTCACCCTCCAGCCGGCGGGTCACCAGCATGGTGGAGCCGGCCTTGAACATGACGTGCCGGGCGCCCTGGGTCACCGACACCGGCTCGTCGCAGTCGGTGCAGATTTTTTCCACCTCGGACAGGGCGGAGCCGGGGACCACGAAGGAGAATTCCGGAGCGCCGTCCTTTTTGTCGATGGCCTCGTGGCGGAGGGCCAGCCGGAAGCCGTCCACCGACACCACGGTGAGGCCGTTTTCGTCGGCCTCAAAGAGGGAACCGGTGTGGACCGGGCGGCTCTCGTTGTCGCTGACGGCGAAAATGGTCTGGGAAATCATGGATTTTAGCTTGGACTGGGACAGGGTAAGGGAGTTCTGATATTCCACCGTGGGCAGCTCGGGGAACTCCTCCGGGTCGGTGCCCAGGATATTGAACTCACTGGGTCCACAGGTGATGTGGACCATATAGTTGTCGGTCTGGAAGGTGACGATGTCGTCAGGCAGCTTCCGGATGATCTCGCCGAAGAGCCGGGCGGCCAGCACCAGGGTGCCGGTTTCGCTGATGTCGGCAGGGACGATGGTGCGGATGCCGGTGTCCAGATTGTAGCCGGTGAGCCGCAGCTCCTGTCCGGCCTCCAGCAGAATGCCCTCCAGAGCGGGAATGGAGCTCTTGGGGGAAACGGCACGGGAGGCGGTGGAGATGGCGGATTGCAGCAGGGCTTTTTCGCAGGAAAATTTCATATTTGTTCGGTCCTCCGTTTCGTGGGGAGAGAAGGGGCTCCCCGGGATCTCTCGCGCTCCTCCGGAGAGAGGAGGGATATAGTTCGTAATAGTAAGCCGTAGGGGAAAACATTGTGGAAAAGTGGCGAAACTCCTTGAGGCCCATGGTTTGGCCCGTCCACAGGGGGTGTGGACAAAAAAGAGGGGGTTTCCACAGGGGAAAAGGAGCAAAAAAGTTTTCCACATTCACTTTTCCACATGTCCCCGAAAGAGGGTGGAAATGTGGAAAGGAGTCTGGAAACCGGATTTCCAGTGGGAATCCGGTTTCACTCATATTTATGCATGAATATTCATATGCCATTCAGCCTTATTCATACCGGGCGTTGATGTTGGCGTTGATGTCCTTGATGACTTCTGCAATTTCGGGGCTCTGCTTGGTCAATTTCTCGATGCGGTCAATGGAGTGCATGACGGTGGTGTGGTCCCGGTTGTCAAATTCCTTGCCGATCTCCTTCAGAGACAGGTTGGTCATGCGGCGGATCTGATACATGGCGATCTGGCGGGCCAGCGCGGTGTCCTTGGTGCGGCCCTGGCCCCGGAGGGCCTCCTCGTCGATGTTGTAGAACTTGCTGACCTCATCGATGATGATCTCCGGCGAGGGGAGGAACTCCGCCTTGTCCTTGAACATATCCCGGACGGCCCGGGTGACGGTGTCCACGTCCACGCTCTCCCCCATCAGCTCCTGGAAGGCCAGGATCTTGTTGACGGTGCCCTCGATCTGCCGCACATTGGAGGTGATGTTCTCGGCGATATACTGGAGGACGGGATCGGGCAGGTTCATGCCCCGGCGGATGGCCTTGGTCTTGATGATGGCCACACGGGTCTCATAGTCGGGGGGCTGGATGTCCACGGGCAGGCCCCACTCGAACCGGGTACGCAGCCGGTCGTCCAGCCGCAGCATCTCCTTGGGGGGGCGGTCGGCGGTGAATACGATCTGCCGCTTGGCCTCGTACAGGGTGTTGAAGGTGTGGAACATCTCCTCCTGGGTGGACTCACGGCCGGCGATAAACTGCACGTCGTCCATGAGGAACACGTCGGCGGAGCGGTACTTTTCCCGGAACTCCGGGTTGCGGCCCTCCCGGATGGCCTGGATCAGCTCGTTGGTGAAAGAGTCACCCTTGATATACACGATGCGGTAATCGGGGTGGGACTGATGGATCTTGTGGGCGATGGCGTAGAGCAGGTGGGTCTTGCCCAGGCCGGACTCGCCGTAGATAAACAGGGGGTTGTAGGTCTGGGCGGGCTGCTCGGCCACCGCCAGGGCGGCGGCGTGGGCAAACTTGTTGGAGGCGCCCACCACAAAGCGATCGAAGGTGTATTCCTCAGTGCCCGGGAGAAATACATCGTCCACCTTCTTCTTGCCGTAGCCCTCCAGCTCCCCCTCCCCCAGCACCACAACCTCAAAGTCGGAGGAGAACAGCTCATGGAGGGCCTTCTGGATGTTGGGAATGTAGCGGGAATTGATGATATCCCGCTTGAAGTTGGTGGGGGTGTGGAGCACAAACCGGTTGGACTCCAGCGCCACGGGGGTGGCGTCGTCAAACCAGGTGTTGATGGCGGTGGCTGTCATCTCCCCCTCCATCAGGGAGAGGACCTTGGCCCAGAGATCGGCCGGTAGATTCACGGAAAGACCACCTCTTTTGTAGAATAGATGGCCGCTGTGGGCGCAGCAAAACAAGACCTTGAAAGCCTGGGCTTTCAAGACCTGGGTCGTGGATGCTGCCGCCAGCGGCGGGAGTACAGATAATTTAACGCATACCATTATAGCAAATCACCCTGTGGAAAGCAACGATACAATTATAAAAAGAAACTACTTTTCCACACAGGTTTCCACACAGTCTGACGGTGGCCGGCGGGCATCCGGAACGGCCGCCCCTGCCCGGAGCCTCAAAAAATAGGGCAGAAGGGCTTATGCGTGGGGGTGTGCTCAACAGGGGCCACAAGATATGGTATTTCCCTACCGGACCCAGAAAAAAACCAAAAAAGAAACCAAATTAGTGGTTGACAGCCCATTTTGAAATAGGCTATAATACCATGTGCATCATGTAAACTGCTATGGTGTAAAGCAGTTTTGTTTGACGACCGCAGCCGAAAGGCTGTTGTGGTGGGCGGGGCAACCCGCTTGATTTTTGTACAGGAGGTGTCCCAACATGGTTCGTACCTATCAGCCCAAGAAGCGCCAGCGCTCCAAGGAGCACGGGTTCCGTAAGCGTATGCGTACCGCCAACGGCCGCAAGGTCCTGGCTCGCCGCCGCGCGAAGGGCCGCGCCCGTCTGACCCACTGATGGGTCCGCAAATGGAATAGGGCATTTCATAGGGGCGGGGGAGCTTTTCCCACCGCCCCTGCGCAGCATACGGAAGTTTGGACCGGGAAAGGAGGACCGCCGTGGAGCACACCGTATCCCTGAAGCAAAATCATGTGTTCCGCCGCCTTTACAGCAAGGGTAAGAGCGCGGTCAATCCCTGTCTTGCACTCTATTGCCGGAAGAACAACTCCCCCCGCAGCCGTCTGGGCATCACCGTGGGGGTGAAGGTGGGCAAGGCGGTGGTGCGCAACCGCACCCGCCGCCGCATCCGGGAGGCCTACCGCATCCATGAGGACCGCTTTCTGCCGGGCTACGACCTGGTGGTGGTGGCCCGTGTCCGGGCCGGCCACAGCCGGTACCGGGAGGTGGAGCGCAGTCTCCTCTCTCTGGCGGACAAGCTGGGTCTGCTCCGAAAGGAGGAGGCCTGAATTGAAGCGCCTTCTGCTCGCTCTCATTCGGTTTTACCGCAAGCATATCTCTCCTGCCCGTCCCCCCTGCTGCCGTTTTATCCCTACCTGCTCCCAGTATGCGCTGGAGGCGGTG
Source organism: Flavonifractor sp. An52 (assembly GCF_002159385.1). Taxonomy (NCBI): domain Bacteria; kingdom Bacillati; phylum Bacillota; class Clostridia; order Eubacteriales; family Oscillospiraceae; genus Flavonifractor; species Flavonifractor sp. An52. The sequence goes on along the minus strand of NZ_NFIB01000002.1, from coordinate 34,606 downwards.
GAGAAATACGGTGCGCTCAAGGGGGGATTTTTGGCCATTCGCCGTATCCTCAAATGTCAGCCCTTCCATAAGCAGGAATCCATCGAGTACGACCCCGTGCCGTAACGGCAAGACAATGTAACTTGGAGGCGCACAAATGGAAATTATCCTCACCCCCTTTGCGTGGCTGCTGAAGGCTTTTTACAGCTTCTGCGGCAGCTATGGCCTGGCTCTGGTGTTCTTTGCCCTGGTGGTCAAGGTGGTGCTCTTCCCCCTCTCCCTGAAGGGCAAGCGCAGCATGATCCAGATGAACATTCTCCAGGGCCAGATGCAGAAGCTGCAGAAGCAGTACGGCAAAGACCGGCAGCGCTATAATCTGGAGGTCCAGAAGCTGTATCAGAAGGAGAAGATCAACCCCATGGGCGGCTGCCTGTGGTCCTTCATCCCCCTGATCATCCTGATGATCCTCTACCCCATCATCCGTGAGCCCATCCACTACATGATGGGCATCAACGACGCCAATTCCCTCAATGCCATTGCCCAGGCCGTGGACTGGAGCACCCAGGCCGTGAACATGGGCTGGATCAAGGAAGCCGCCGATACCTTTACCAACAGCGCCTATAACCAGCTGTATCTGGCTTCCCTCATCAACGAGAACAACCTGGCTGCCGTGCAGCAGGCGGTAACTGCCGCCGGCGGTGTGGGCGCCAACGTGTTCTCCATCAACTTCAGCCTGTTTGGTCTGGTGGACCTGTCCCAGATCCCTCAGCTGCAGTTCTGGACCATTGCCGGCGGCTTTGGTCTGTTCCTGCTGCCTGTGATCTCCGCTGTGTCCGGCGTGGTCTTCTCCCTGATCTCCATGAAGACCAACGTGATCAACAAGCAGAGCGCTCAGGCCAACAATAGTACCGCCAAGACCATGCTCATCATCTCCCCCCTGATCTCCCTGTGGATCGGCTTCACCATGCCTGCCGCCCTGTGTCTCTACTGGGTGGCCAACAACGTGCTGAGTATGATCCAGGAGTTCCTGTGCAGCCGTATCCTGAAGAAGGACTACGAGGAGGCCGCCCGCAAGCAGGCCGAGCGCGAGCAGCAGGAGAAGGAAGAGGAGAAGGAGGAGCGCCGCCGCAAGGCCGAGGAGCGCGCCCGCCGCATCGAGGAAGAGAAGCTCAACAAGGGCAAGAAGAAAAAGGCCGAGAAGAAGAACGAGGACGAGGAGAAGATCCCCGGCATCGTGAAGGAGTACAGCCGGGTGGGTATCCGGCAGTACGCCCGCGGCCGTGCCTATGATCCCTACCGCTACAGCGAGGACGGCCCCACCTGCTATCCCGGCGAGGCCCCCATTTTCGGCAGAAAGCCGGACAAGGCCGCCCCTGTGCAGGAGACTGCCGCGGTGGAGGAGGCCCCCGCTCTGGAGGCCGCTCCCCAGGTTGACACCTCTGCCGCTGACACCCCTGCCGCCGGTGACGGCGAGACCAAGGAATAACGGCACCTGCCGTGGATTCATAAGGAGAGATACCCAAAATGCTGAAATGGATCGAGAGCACCGGCAAGAGCGAGGAGGCCGCCATCGAGGCCGCCCTGCAGAAGCTGGGCATGGATCGGGACGAGGTATCTGTGGAGGTCCTGGAGCGGGCCAAGTCCGGCTTCCTGGGGATCGGCAGCTGTCCCGCTAAAGTGAAAGTAACCTACGAGGCTCCCGACGAGCCCGAGACCCCCGCCCCTGTGGAGGAGGTCCCCGCCGCTCCTGTGGCCGAGCCTGTCAAGGAGGAGAAGCCCGCTCCCGTGGTGGAGGCTGAGGCTCCCGCCGCCGCCCAGGGGGAGAAGGCAGAGCAGATCGACGCCTTTCTCACCGGCCTGCTGTCCCACATGGGGGCGGCCGCCAAGCCGGTGATCAAAATGGACGAGAACGGCACCTATCAGGTGGAGCTGGTGGGCCAGGACCTGGGCGGTCTCATCGGCCGCCGGGGCGAGACCCTGGACGCCATCCAGCAGCTCACCGGCTACGCCGTCAACCACGGCCAGTCCAAGCGTGTCCGCATCCACGTGGACGCCGAGGGTTACCGGGCCAAGCGGGAGGAGTCCCTCATCCGTCTGGCCCACAAGGTGGCCGGCAAAGTGGTCAAGTACCGCCGGAACGTGACCCTGGAGCCCATGAACGCCTATGAGCGCCATGTGATCCACACCGCCCTGCAGGATACCCCCGATGTGACCACCTACTCCATCGGCACCGAGCCCAACCGCCGGACCGTGGTGGCCTACAGCCGGGGCGAGCACCGGTAAAAAAATTTGACGAAAAAGACCCTGCGGGTCTTTCCCGTCAGGGGGCTGCATGAGGAATGAGGTTCGATTTCTGACGAAATTGTCACCCCATTCCTCATGAGAAGAGTCCTTTCCGAGGCTCATGTCCCCGGAAAGGACGAATTTTGATTTGATTCCACCGCCTGCGGGCGGTGGAACTCTGCGAGGCTGAAAAAAGTCCCTGAGACATAGGCTCAGGGACTTTTTTCGCTTGTAGGGGCGACCTTTATGGTCGCCCGCATTCTCAGACGGAGGGGTTCTCAATGGCCCGCACCGGCTTGCAGGGATTGCCCACCGCCACCACATTGGAGGGAATGTCATGGACCACCACGCTGCCCGCGCCGATTACCGACCCGCTGCCGATGGTGACGCCGGGCAGTACCGTCACGTTGCCGCCGATCCATACGTTGTCTCCCACAGTAATGGGCTTGGCAAATTCCAGGCCGCTGTTGCGGATGGGGGCGTCCAGGGGATGGCCTGCGGTGTAGAACCCGCAGTTGGGGGCAATGAACACATTCTCCCCAAAGACCACCGGGGCGCAGTCCAGCACTACCAGATTGTAGTTGGCGTAAAAATGCTCCCCTACCGTGATGTTGGAGCCGTAGTCGCACTTAAAGCCGTGGTTGATGGTGAGATGCTCCCCGGTCTTGCCCAGCAGCTCCTTCAGCAGAGCCAGGCGGGCCTCTCCTTCCGTGGGGGAGAGCTGTTCCAGCTGGTGGCACAGCTGAGCCGCCCGGGTCCGCATGGCCTGCAATTCCGGTACCTCGGCGTTGTACAGCTCACCGGCAATCATCTTTTCCAGTTCTGTCATAGCGCATACCTCCAAAAAACGGGCGGCCTTTTGGCCGCCCGTTCTGTTTTATTGGGGATTGGGATTCTGGGGCTTGTCCCCACGGGGACGGCGGTGATACCGGCGGCGGGGCCGCTTCTTCTCACCGGCGGCATTGGCCTGTCCGCCCTCGGCGGCAGTTTTTTCATACGCGGGCTTCTCCTGGGCCTTGGGTCTGCTCTCAGGCCGGGACTTGCCCTCTCCCTTGGGGGGACGGCTCTGGGCCTTCTGAGGAGCCGGCTTGGCCTCCTCCTTCTTGCTCTGGGCCTGAGGCTGCTGCTCGCCGCCGCTCTTCCGGCGGCGGCTGCGGCTCCGGCGGGACTCCTGAGCGGGGGCGTTCTCCTCCTCAAGGGCCGCGCTCAGCCCGGCCAGGGCGGCGTTGACGCTGCCGGTCAGGGTGCGGGGCTCCTCCACGGGAGTTACCTTCCGCAGCTTGGCCAGCTCCTGGGCGGAGGGCTCCACATAGTCCTCCGGCCGCTTGCCCTTGCCGTTGCGGATCACCCGCAGCTCGCAGTTGTGGAAGCACTTGGGGGTCTCGGGGGCGCTGTCCAGCCGTACCTTTACCGTCTCCTTCAGCAGGTCCACCTGGCACACGTTGCCCGCCCCCTCAGGGGTCTCCACAAAGGACTCGTTCTTGGGCATCCGGTGGACCGCGTCCTCATAGGCCTCCTGCTCGTATTTCAGGCAGCACATGAGCCGACCGCAGGTGCCGGAGATCTTGGTGGGGTTGAGGGACAGGTTCTGGGTCTTGGCCATCTTGATGGACACCGGCTGGAACTCGTCCAAAAAGGAGGCGCAGCACAGGGGCCGGCCGCAGATGCCCAGGCCGCCCAGCATCTTGGCCTCGTCCCGGACGCCGATCTGCCGCAGCTCAATGCGGGCGTGGAACACCCCGGCCAGATCCTTCACCAGGGCCCGGAAGTCCACCCGGCCGTCGCTGGTAAAAAAGAAAAGGATCTTGTTGCCCTCGAAGTTGTACTCCACCTCCACCAGCTTCATGTCCAGCCCGTGGGCGGCGATCTTCTCCTGGCAGATGGCGAAGGCCTTCTTCTCCTTCTCGTGGTTCTTCTCCACCGTCTCCAGGTCCTTGTCGGTGGCGATGCGCACCATGGGGCGGAGGGGCTGCACCACCGCTTCGTCCTCCACCATGGTGTTGCCCTGGACGCACTCGCCGTACTCCAGGCCCCGGGAGGTCTCAATGATGACCCCCTGGCCGGGCGCGACCTGCTCTCCCTGGGGATCGAAATAGTATTGCTTGCCTCCGCTTTTGAAGCGGACGCCGATGATCTCGGTCATGGTTACCTCCAAATTGGAAATGTTGGGGCCGGATTTACCGGCACAGCTGGGCCAGTCCCGCCCCCAGCCAGCCGGCCATGTGGCCGGGGCCCACATAGAAGCCGCAGGCGGTGCGCAGCTGTTCCGTCAGAGCGGCGGCCCCAGTGAGGGCCTTGGGGGACAGGGCCTTGGCCCCCTTTTCTGCCAGCGACCGGCGGCGGGGGTCGCTCTCATGGAGGGCCCCGGCGGCACACACCAGGCAGTCCCGCACCAGCAGCAAAAACTCATCCAGCAGAGCGTTGAGAGAATCCCGGTCCCACTTGTCCCGCTCCAGTCCGGCGCAGAACTCCAGCAGGGCCAGCTCGTCCTTGGCGCAGAAGCGCTCCAGCAGGGCTGCCGCCCCCTCCAGAGCCTTGCCGTCGGCGGCCTTGCCCTCCAGCTGGTCCACGGCCCGGCCCAGAATGCCCTCGCACCGGGCGGCGGCGTTGGAGATCTCCGCCGGGGAGCGGTCGGGATACCGGGCGGTCAGCCAAGTCTCCGCCTCCTGTACCGTCACCGGGGAGAGAGCCAGTACCTCGCACCGGGAGCGCACCGTGGACAGCAGGGCGGCGGCGTTGTCGGTGAGCAGCAGAAAGGCGGCGTAGGCCGGACCCTCCTCCAGCAGCTTGAGCAGCGCGTTCTGACTGGGGTCCTTCATGTTTTGGGCCCCCTCCAGGAGGTACACCTTCCGGGGGGCCTCGTTGGGCTTGATGTAGGCGTCGTTGCGGATGGCCCGGATGCGGGCCACGTTGAGCTCGTCCCCCTCCCCTCCGGCGTGGATCACGTCGGGGTGGATGCCGCCCAGGGCCTTTTTACAGCCGGAGCAGGCCATGCAGGGGACCTCCCCGCCGCCGGTGCACACCAGGGCAGCGGAGAGCAGGCCGGCCAGGGTGCGCTTGCCCGACCCCGCCGGCCCGCTGATGATATAGGCGTGGGACAGTCCCCGCCGGGCAGTCTCCAGGGAGAGCTGCCGCTTGAGAGGAGAATTGCCCGCCAATAAGGAAAGGTCCATCTTATACCCGCTCGAACCGCTCGATGTCCACCACAAAGATGGTGGCGCCGCCTACCACCACCTCCACGGGCATACTGGGATAGTAGCCGTAGCTCATCTCGGTGGTGGTGGGGATCATCTGCTTGCGGGAGTGGGAGTGCTCCTTGATGATGTCAATGACGTTCTGCACCTTCTCCTCATCCACGCCGATGAGGATGGTCACGTTGCCCGCCATGAGGAAGCCGCCGGTGGTGGCCAGCTTGGTGGACGAAAAGCCCTTTTTCGTCAGGGCCTGGGTGACAGTGTTGGCGTCGTCGTGATTGATGATAGCCAGAACCAGTTTCATGGGTATCCCTCCTGCTTAAAGATGCCGAAAGTCCGGCGCTGAGGCCGCTTTTCACAGGACGGCCACAGAAACATCTTCCAGTGTATTATAACCTATTTGTTTCAAATATGCGATACTTTTTTTGTCCACCCGCTCCCCCGGGGCCACCACGGGGATCCCCGGCGGATAAGGGGCCACCTGGCAGGCGGCCACCTGTCCCTCCGCCTGCTCCAGCGGGAGGCTTTTCCGGGGTGCAAAGAGGGCCTGCCGGGGGGTAAGCACCATCTCCGGCGGCTCCGGTGGGGCGGGATAACCGGGGCATGGCCCCAGATCCACCTGCCTCAGTGCCTCCTCCAGCCTTGCAAAGTCCGACCGACCGTCGGCACAGGTGGGGATGAACACCACATGGCCCCCGTCGGCCATCTCGGGCCATACATTCTGCGCCTCCAGAGCATCCTGGGCGGCGTAGCCGTCGGGGGCGCACACCACCAGCCGGGTGGGGTCCAGAGGGGCCACTTCCTCCGTGAGGGCGGGGAAGGTATTCCGCAGCCGGGCCACCTCCTCCGCCGTTTTGCGGTAGGCTTTCGCCCCTCCCTCCAGCATATGGGCCCGGCACAGGTCCAGTGCGGCCATCATGGCATAGGAGGGGCTGGAGGAGCCGTAAATGCTTCCCGCCCGCCGCAGGTCGGCGTGGGAGAAGGTACCGTTGGAGAACAGCAGAGCGGTCTGCCCCGGGGCGGGCAAAGTCTTGTGGACGGACACCACCAGCAGATCGGCGGCATTCAGCCCGTAATCCCCCAGAAAGGGCAGATGAGCCCCGTGGGCCCCATCCACCACCAGCACGCCCCCATGGCGGTGCATGATCTTTGCCAGAGCGGGCAGGTCGGACAGAACGCCGTAATAAGTAGGAGAGGTGAGACACAAGGCCTTGATCTCCGGGTTGGCCTCCAGCTGCTCCTCCACCCTTTCTGGGGAAATGGGTCCGGCTACCCCAGACTGGTCCAGCCAGGGCCGGTCCAGGTACACCGGTTTTAAGTCCAGCAGAGCCAGAGCATTGTAGGCCGAGCGGTGGCTCCCCCGGTCCAGCAGCACCCTGTCCCCCGGCTGGCAGGCCAGGGTAAGGGCGGCCAGCACCCCCTGGGTGGAGCCGCCGGTGAGAAAGAGGCAGCTGTCCATGTGGAATACCTTTGCCCACAGTTCCTCCGCCTCCCCGATGGCCCCGCCTCCGTCGAACAGGTTGCCGGTGGGGGGCAGCTCGGTGAAGTCGATGGCGGCCAGATTGTCCAGCCCCGGCAGGGGCTTGCCCTTATGGCCGGGCATATGCATCCGCAGGGGGTCCCGGGCCGCAAAGGCGGTCAGGGCGTCATACAGCGGTGTATTTTCCACAGGGTTTCCCTCCTTTGTGGAGCATCATCACATGGCCCCCTCGATCCAGGCGGACCCGGCTACCGTGTCCCCCAGATAGAACACCGCCAGCTGGCCCGGCGTGGGGGCCCGAGCGGGGGCCTTCATCTCGATGCGCACCCCGTTTTCGTGGGGATAGAGGATACCCTCCGCCTGGGTGCGGGAGTGGCGCAGGCGGACGGACACCTCCAGAGGTTCCGTCAGCCCCTCCACCCCGATCCAGTTGGGGGCGGAACAGAACACGGTGGCCTTGCCCAGGTCGGAGCCGTCGGACAGTACCACCTCGCGGGTAGCGGGCCGCAGGGCGGTGACGAAGTACCGGTGAGGCCCCGATACCCCCAGCCCTCTCCCCTGGCCCAGGGTGTAGTGGTGGATCCCCTTGTGGCGGCCCAGAACCTTGCCCTCCTTATCCACAAAATTGCCCGACCGTGTGGAAAACCCACGGCGGTCCAGCCAGGCGGCATAGTCCCCGTCGGGGATGAAGCAGATCTCCATGGAGTCCGGTTTGTCCGCCACGGGAATGCCGAAGTTGTGGGCCAGGGCCCGAACCTCTGTCTTTTCGTAATTTCCGAGCGGAAAAATAACTCTCTGTAATTGTTCTCTGGTCAATCGGGCCAGCATATAGGACTGATCGTTGGCGGGTCTCCCCTTTTTCAGCACCCCGTTTTCCACATTGGCGTAGTGTCCGGTGGAAACATAGCGGGCCCCGATTTTGTCAGCCAGCCGGAAGAGGGCGGGGAATTTCACCGTGGGGTTGCACAGGGCGCAGGGCAGGGGGGTGCGGCCGCTCTGATAGGCGGCGGCGAAGGGGGCGCACACCTGCTCCTCCAGATCGGCCCGGATGTCGGCCACCTCAAAGGGGATGGACAGGCGCTCCGCCACCGCGGCGGCGTCCTCAGCTCCGGTGCCCCCCAGGCCGATGTCCAGATAGAGGCCGGTGACGGCAAAGCCCTGCTCCTTCAGCAGGCTGGCCGCCACGGCGGAGTCCACCCCGCCGGACAGGCCCAGAACGATTTTTTCCATATAAACTCCTTATTTCTCCAGGGCCACCATCAGCACCGCGATATCCGCCGGGCTGACGCCGGAAATGCGGGAGGCCTGGCCCAGGTTCAAAGGCCGGATCTGGTCCAGCTTCTGCCGGGCCTCCAGCCGCAGGCCCTCCATGGACAGGTAGTCCAGATCGGCAGGCAGGGGCCGGTCCTCCATCTTCCGCTGCTCGGCCACCTGCCGCAGCTGCCGGTCGATGTACCCCTGATATTTTACCGAGATTTCCACAGCCTCAGTCACTTCTGTGGATAACTCCGGCCGGTTGGGGTCCACCGCGGCCAGACTGTGGTAAGTATTCTCCGGCCGGCGCAGCAGGTCCACCAGACGGCCCTCCGCCGTGCCGGTGTGGGTGAGGCGTTTGATCTCACGGTCCACGGCGGCGTATTTCTCCTCTACCGCCGCCATCCGCTCATCGCTGACCAGCCCGATGGCGTGGCCGATGGGGCACAGCCGCCGGTCGGCGTTGTCCTGCCGGTGGAGCAGCCGGTACTCGGTGCGGGAGGTCATCATGCGGTAGGGCTCGTTGGTGCCCTTGGTCACCAGATCGTCGATGAGTACCCCGATGTACCCCTGGTCCCGCCGGAGGATCAGGGGGTCCCGGCTCAGCAGCTTGAGGGCGGCGTTCACACCCGCCACAAAGCCCTGAACGGCGGCCTCCTCATAGCCGGAGGAGCCGTTGAACTGGCCCGCGCCGTAGAGGCCCTTCACCTTCTTGTGCTCCAGGGTGGGCAGCAGCTCGGTGGGGTCCACGCAGTCGTACTCGATGGCGTAGGCAGGGCGGGTCATTTCGGCGTGCTCCAGGCCGGGAATGGTGTGGAGCATCTGGATCTGCACGTCCTCGGGCAGCGAGGAGGAAAAGCCCTGAAGGTACAATTCCTCCGTATTCAGCCCCATGGGCTCCAAAAAGAGCTGGTGCCGCTCCTTGTCGGGGAAGCGGACGATTTTGGTCTCAATGGAGGGGCAGTACCGGGGGCCCACCCCCTCGATGGTGCCGTCGTACAGGGGGGAGCGGTCCAGATTGGCCCGGATGATGTCGTGAGTTTTTTGATTGGTGTAGGTCAGCCAGCAGATGGCCCTGTTTTCCGGGGGTGTTTTGGTCTCAAAGGAGAAGGGCACCACCTGCTGGTCTCCCGGCTGGACCTCCAGCTGGGAGAAGTCCACGCTGCGGGCGTGGATGCGGGGGGGCGTGCCCGTCTTGAACCGGCGGAGGGTGACCCCCAGCCCTTTCAGGCTGTCGGTGAGGGGGAGGGCGGCGGCCAGGCCGTCGGGGCCGGAATCTCTCGTCACCTCGCCGATGATGGTGCGGCCCCCCAGGAAGGTGCCCGAGGCCACCACCACCGCCCGGACCTTATACGCAGCGCCGTACACCGTGCGCACGCCGGTCACCTGGCCGTGTTCCGTCAGAATATCGGTGACCTCCGCCTGCTTGACCCACAGGTTGTCCTGCTGTTCCAGGGTGTGCTTCATGACCTCCTGGTACCGGCGGCGGTCGGCCTGGGCCCGGAGGGACCACACCGCCGGGCCCTTGCCCCGGTTTAAAAGCCGGTACTGAATGCAGGCCTGGTCGGCAGCTCTGGCCATTTCGCCCCCCAGGGCGTCCAGCTCCCGGACCAGGTGGCCCTTGCCGGTGCCGCCGATGGCCGGATTGCAGGGCATATTGCCCACCGCGTCCAGATTGACGGTAAAGCACAGGGTACGCAGGCCCAGCCGGGCGGCGGCCAGCGAAGCTTCAATGCCCGCGTGGCCCGCTCCAATCACAGCAATATCAAAGGTTCCAGCGTCGTAAGTCGTCATATTAGGTCCAAGTCCTTTTATTCCAAAATAAAATCATGGGGACAGGTGTTACGCCCCGTATACGATGGTCACCGCCTGGTGGCAGTTGGCCACCTCCACCACCCGGTGGTCCCCGCCGTACTCCCCATCCAGAGTCCAGGCCAGATCCTGGTCGCTGATGATGCGCAATTTGTTGGCGCGGAAGCAGGTCACCAGCCCCTTGTCGTCGCTCTCCACATTGGTGAGGGCCTTCAAGATCCGCTGGAGCTGGAGCAGGGTCTTGGGCTGACGCACCAGCATCACCTCAAACAGGCCGTCGTCCAGGGCGATGGGCCGGTGCGGATTGGCCTGGATACCGGCAATGGAGTGGGTGTTGGACACAAACCCCAGACAGTAGCTGCCCAGTTCCACCTTGCCGTCGTGCTCCACCGTCATGGAGTAGGGCTTGATGGACCCCAGCCGGGAGAGCACCCCCATCAGGTAGGCCATGTGGCCGAAAATGTGCTTGACCTGCTGGGGGGTGTTGTAGGACAGGTCGGTAAAGGCCCCGAAGGCAGCCACATAGAGGAAATCCTGATCGTTGAACTTCCCCACGTCCACCGGCCTGGGCTTTCCTGCCGCCGCCACTACCGCCAGCTCCTCCAGGGTGCGGGGCAGTTCCAGGTTTTTGGCAAAGTCGTTGGTGGACCCGGCGGGTATGTAGCCCACCGTGGGCCGCGCCTCGGGAGGCAGTTCCATCAGACCGGTCACCACCTCGTGGAGGGTGCCGTCGCCGCCGGAGCATACGATGCGGTCAAACTCCCCAGCCCGGTCCCGGGCCACCGCTGTGGCGTCCCCCGTCCCACGGGTAGGATGGACCGTCACGTCCCACTCTGCCGTCAGGGCGTCCAGAATGGGGGCCAGACGTCCCCGCAGGGTGCCCTTGCCTGCGTACAGATTGTAGATAAATAACAGCTTTTTCATCTTTCTCGCTCCAAAACGGGACGCCGGTGGGTCCCAACATAACATTGTTCCATATTATATACCGCCACAGTGGGAAAACACAACTCTTTTACGCACAAACCGCCCAGATTCCTCCGAAAACAGGAAAATGCCCGGCCCCACTTGCTTTTCTGCGCTAAAGTGTGTAAAATATGGATTCGATCTCAGCACAAAGGAAGTGTACGCTATGGACCGCAAAGCCCTGTCCGCCGCCTTTCCGGTGACGGTGCCGGTGCTGATGGGCTATCTGGCCATCGGCATGGCCTTCGGCTTCATGCTCCAGGCCGTGGGCTACAACTTTATCTGGGCCTTTTTCATGTCCCTCACCATCTATGCCGGGTCGGGCCAGTACCTGGGGGTGACCCTGCTGGCTACCGCCGCCTCCCTGGGCACGGTGGCCCTCATGACCCTGCTCATCAATTTCCGCCATCTGGTGTACGGCCTGTCCATGCTGGAGAAATTCCGGGGCATGGGCTGGCGGAAATTTTACATGATCTTCTCCCTCACCGATGAGACCTACGCCCTGCTCTCCTCCGCCCAGGCCCCGGTGGGGGTGGACCCCAGAAACTTTTATTTTGCCATCGCCCTGCTGGATCAGAGCTACTGGATCATCGGCTCGGTGATCGGCGCCGTGGCGGGGGCCCTCATCCCGGTGGATACCAAGGGCATCGACTTTGCCATGACCGCCCTCTTTGTGGTCATCGCCGTGGACCAGTGGAAGGCCTACCGCAGGCACCTGCCCGCCCTGCTTGGGTTTGGGGTTACCATCGTATTTCTCATCATTCTGGGCCAGATCTTCGGCCAGCAGCAGATGCTTATTGTCTCCCTGGGTGTGATCGTGCTACTGCTGCTCATCCTGCGGGACAAGCTGGAGGAAAAGGAGGAAACACCATGCTGACCACTGCCGGGGCCATTGCCGCCATCGCGGTTATGGCCGTCGTCACCTTTCTCACCCGGGCCCTCCCCTTCCTGCTCTTTGACCGGGGGAGCGCGCCCCCAAAGATCATCCTCTATCTGGGCCGGGTGCTGCCCCCTGCCGTCATCGCCATGCTCATCATCTACTGCCTGAAGGACATCTCCTTTGCCCAGGCCGGAGGCTGGGTCCCCCAGCTCATCTCGGTGGCGGTGGTGGTGGTGCTCCACCTGTGGAAGCACAACAACCTGCTGAGTATCTTCGGCGGCACCATCCTGTACATGGTTCTGGTCCAGGCCGTCTTTGTGTAAAGCTGTCCCTCCACAGGGCCGTTTTTCCACCGGCGAAAGGGCCGGGGTTAACTCCGGCTCATTTTCCAACCTGCCAGATCATGATTGCCCCAACCCATTGGGGCACAAAGGTTTGAAAGAAAAACAGAAAGAAGGGGCGCCGCGCAGCGGCGCCCCTTCTATTTACCTAAGAAAAGAGTTTTGCACATTATCCACATGGTTTTCCACATAGGTTAATGAAGCAGTGCCTGGTACTCCTCCGCCTTGCCTACCCGGCCCACGGCGGACAGGGAGGCCTGGGACAGATCCATCAGCTCCTCCGCCAGAACGCGCACATCCTCCCGGGTGACGGCGTCGTAGGCGGCGATGATCTCATCCTCGTCCAGTACCCGGCCCACCAGCATCTCTCCCCGGCCCAGGCTGCTCATGTGGGCCTGGGTGGATTCCAGCCCCATCAGCACATTGGCCTTGGACTGCTCTCTGGCCCGGTCCAGCTCCTCCTGGGTGACACCGTGTTCGTTGAAATCCCGGATGACGGACAGAATGGTGTCCAGAGCCTGGCGTTCGGTCTCCTTGCCCAGGGCGGTGTAGATGCCGAAGTAGCCCGCGTCGTCGTGGCAGGTGCCGTAGGAATAGACGGAGTAGCACAGCCCCTTCTGCTCCCGCACCTGCTGGAACAGCCGGGAGGACATCCCGCCGCCCAGAATGGAGGACAGCAACTGGAGGGTGAACCGCCGGGGGTCGGAGAAGGACAGCCCTGGGAAGGCCAGAGTCAGGTGGTTCTGTTCAATGGCCTTCTTCTTAACCACAATGCCGCTGCGGTAGGCGGCGGGCTTGCTGATGATGGGCTTGCGGGGCTCCAGCACCGAGAACCGGGCGGCCAGATCATCCACGCCGGCCTGGGTGAACCGGCCCGACAGGGCCACCACAATGGACTCCGGGCCGTAGTGGCTGTCTTTGTACCGGCGCAGCCAGGCCCCGTCCATCTGTTCCAGGGTGGCTTTTTTGCCCAAAATGGGCCGGGCCAGAGGGGAACCCTGAAAGACCACCCCGGCCAGCCGTTCGGCGCACAGGTCCTCGGGGTTGTCCTCGTACATTCCGATTTCCTCTAAAATGACCCCACGCTCGGTCTCCACGTCGCCGTCGTCAAATTTGGAGTGGAAGAACATATCGCACAGGATGTCGGTGGCCATAGGCAGATGGGTGTCCAGCACCCGGGCGTGGAAGCAGGTGCATTCCTTGGTGGTGAAGGCGTTGACCTGCCCGCCGATGGCGTCCATCTCCTCCGCCAGCTGGGCGGCGGTGCGGGTGGCCGTGCACTTGAAGAGCATATGCTCGATAAAGTGGGCGGCGCCCCCCTCCCCCGGCTTTTCGTGGCGGGAGCCGGTGCCCACCCAGATGCCCAGGCAGGCCGAGCGCACACCGGGCACCTGCTCGGTGAGAATACGCACCCCGTTGGGGAGCGTCCGTTTTTCATACTTCAAACAAAAGGACCTCACATTCATTTGTGTGGGGATCAACCCCGGAGGGCGATCAGGAGCAGTACCACCCCGGTGATCGCCAGGACAAGGGCCAGGTATCCGATGACTTTCATTTTCATGCCGTGCCGCTCCTCTCCTCAGATTGCCCTGCACGACATTATATCATACCTGAAATGGCTTGTCAGCCGAAAAACAAAGGGCCCAGGGGGCAAAATAGAAAATTCTGTGAAAATCGCCTCCTTTACGATGGGGCTGGAAACGAGTATACTGAGTTTAGTAATCACAGCCCCAGAGGCGGAAAGGAAGTTGGATTATGAATCAGGAAGCGCTGAAAGTGCTGGAAGAGCGGCGCAGCTGCCGGGCCTACAAGCCGGAGCAGATCACCGAGGAGGAGCTGCAGGCGGTGCTCAAGGCGGGCACCTACGCCCCCACCGGCATGGGCAGACAGTCCCCCATCATTGTTGCTGTGCAGGACAAGGAGATCATCGCCGCTTTGAGCAAGCAGAACGCCGCCATTATGGGCAAGCCGGACATGGACCCCTTCTACGGCGCCCCCACCGTGCTCATCGTGCTGGCCGACAAGCAGTTCCCCACCTGGTTCTATGACGGCTGCTGCGTCATGGATAACCTGCTCAACGCCGCCGAGGCCGTGGGGCTGGGCTCCTGCTGGATTCACCGGGCCAAGGAGGAGTTTGAGTCCGCCGAGGGCAAGGCTCTGCTGGCCAAGTGGGGCATTCAGGGCGACTACGAGGGCATCGGCCACTGCATCCTGGGCTACCGGGCCGACGAGAAGCCCGCCCCCGCCGCCCGCAAGGACAACTACGTCTATTATGTGCGGTAAAAGCCGAAAATAAGCAAAAAGCGCGCCGAAAGGCGCGCTTTTTGTGTTAATGAGGGCTAATTCGGCTTTACGTCAGTCCAGCTTCAGATCTCCCTCTTTGATCCAGCCGATCCTGCGGAAGAACAGGCCGAACAGCCAGGTAAGGACGGCGGGGAGCACAAAGCAGATCAGGATCATTCCCGTCCAGTCGAAGGCGGTAATGGCGGCCTTGGCCCCGGTGGCCACGTCGTTGACCCAGCCGGTGTATACCCCGATGGGGCCCACCATGCCGCAGGTGCCCATGCCGGAGGCCACGCCGGAGGCCGGGTCGTTCATCTGGAATCCAAAGACACAGGTGGCCAGAGGCCCTGTAATGGCGGAGGTGAGAATGGCAGGCAGCCAGATTTTCGGATTTTTCACGATGTTGCCCATTTGGAGCATGGAGGTGCCCAGGCCCTGACTCACCAGGCCGCCCCAGCGGTTCTCCCGGAAGGAGAGCACCGCAAAGCCTACCATGTTGGCGCAGCAGCCCGCCACCGCGGCGCCGCCCGCCAGGCCGGTGAGGCCGATGGCGGCGCAGATGGCCGCCGACGAGATGGGCAGGGTGAGGGCGATGCCGATGACCACCGATACCAGAATGCCCATCCAGAAGGGCTGGAGGACGGTGGCCCACTTGACGAAGTCACCCAGGGCGGAGGCCGCCGTACCGATGGCGGGGGCCCACAGGGCGGACAGTCCCACGCCGGAGAGAATGGTCACCAGAGGGGTAACCAGCAGATCAATCTTGGTCTCTTTGCTGACCACCTTGCCCAGCTCGGCGGCGATGATGGCGATAAAGAGCACCGCCAGAGGTCCGCCGGCTCCCTTACCGCCGTCCAGGGTGGTGGAACCCAGGGCGTTGGCGGCATAGCCCACCGTGGCCAGGGAGAAGAGCACCAGGGGGGGCGACTGGAGGGCGTAGCCGATGGCCACCGCCATGGCCGCGCCGCTCATGGCCGAGCAGTAACCGCCCACCTCCACCAGGAAGGCCAGCCCCAGCTGTTTGCCCAGGGTGTCCAGGATGGTGCCGATGAGCAGGGAGCAGAACAGACCCTGAGCCATGGCTCCCAGGGCGTCCACGCCGTACCGCTTGGCGGAAATTACAATGTTTTTCTTTTTGAGAAATGCCGAAATCTGTCCCATAACCAGTTCCTCTGTCAAAAAGTCATTACAGGTGTCATGACATATTAATGCACTATTATAATGCGTATTGAACAAAGCCCTGGCTTTGTTCAGGTGCAAGGTTTTTGGACAAAATATTTCAAAAACCTTGCACCTTCCGCTGATGCGTTGAGACGCACCAGCGGAAATACGCATTGTAACAATGGCTGAATTCCATAAAAGCGGCTTTCTTAAGCCGTTTTTATGGAATTGCGCGGCTGCCGCCGCGCGAATAAACCGATTTACGGTTTATTCAATAGACATTATTATAACGAGGGAAGAAATTTTGTCAAGGAAAAGATGCCCCCTTTGGGGGAATGTGGTACAATGAAGAAAACACGCCAGAGAAAAAGGGAGAACGCATATGACATTATCTGATCGTCTCGGTTCCCGGGCGGCCATCACCGCCGGGGTGATTACTACCTTCCGCATCCTGTCCCGCCACCCTCACCCCTCTCACCACGAGGAGGAGGTAGGTCAGGACTACATGGAGTTTCTCCGGGGCCTGGGCCTCTCCCCCGTCCGGGATGAGGCGGGCAACGTGATGGCGGACTGCCCCGCCACCCCCGGCCGGGAGGACGAGCCTCTGCTCATCCTCCAGGGCCACATGGACATGGTGTGCGCCGTGGCTCCCGGCAACGGGTTCGATCCCCTCACCGATCCGGTGACCATTCTGGAACAGGACGGATATCTGTGTACCGACCGCCGCTCCTCCCTGGGGGCGGACAACAACCTGGGCAATGCCGCCGCCTTGTGGGTGGTGAGCCGGGGGATAAGTCACGGCCCCCTGCGCTTCCTCTTCACCGTAGGCGAGGAGATGGGCCTGGAGGGAGCCAAGGTGGTGGACCCGGCCTGGCTGGCGGGGGCGGCTTGGCTGCTCAACACCGACGGCTTCCATCTGGGCAGAGCCATTGTGGGCTCCGCCGGAGGGCGGCGGGAGTGCTGGATCCGGACCCTGGATACCTGCCCCGCCCCGGTTGGCGAGGCCTGGCGCATCTCCATGACCGGCGGCACTGGCGGCCACTCCGGCGATGACATCCACCTGGGCCGCATCAACCCTATCAAGGTGCTGGCCGCTTATCTGAAGGACCGGCCCGCCCTGGCGGTGGCCGATTTCACCGGCGGCTCCGCTTTCAACGCCATCCCCGCCGGGGCAGAGGCTGTGGTGGTGGGTCAGAAGCCCGATCTGGGAGCGCTGGAGGAGGCCCTTCTCCCCTTTCGGACCACCGATCCCAACCTGAAACTGGACCTGTCCCTCGCCTCCCGGCCCGAGACGGTGTGGACGGTAGATTTCCGCCGGGAAGTGCTGGACCTGCTCACCGCCCTGGGCCACGGTGTGTTTGCCATGGACCCCCAGTTCCCCGGCGTGGTGGGGGCCTCGGTCAATCTGGGGATGGCCCGGCGGGAGGAAAATACCTTCACCGTCCGCCTCTTCCTCCGGGCTGCCCGGGAGGAGGATGAGGGGGCCATGGCGGCGGACAACCGCACCCTGGCGGAGGGGGCGGGCTTCTCCCTCAAGGTCACCAGCTACCCAGGCTGGCCGGGGGATAAAAACAACCCCCTGGCCCAGGCCCTGGACCGGGTGTACCGGGTCCAGACCGGGCGGGGGCTGGAAATCAATATGGTCCATGTGGGGCTGGAGCCCTCGGTGTTCCGGGCGAAAGCGCCGGGACTGGTGATGGCCTCCACGGGACCGGATATCATGGACGCCCACTCGGTGGACGAGCGGGCGCCGCTGGCGGGGCTGGCGGATTACGCCCTGCTGCTGGCGGGGCTGCTGGAGGAGCCCCTCAGCTGAGCAGCTCCTTGTACAGGGCGGGGGCGTCGGCCTTGCCCACGTGCTCGGCCACCGACAGCACCTCCACCTTCACGGTGCGCTCGCCGAAGCGCAGCTCCAGCACGTCGCCTACCTTCACGTCGTAGCTGGCCTTTACCGGCCGGCCGTTGGCGGTGACCCGCTGGTTGTCGCAGGCCTCGTTGGCCACCGTCCGGCGCTTGATGAGCCGGGAGATCTTGAGCCATTTATCCAGGCGCATATTGAGTCCTCCTTGTTATATAAAAACGTAATATTACAAAAGTGCCAGTCCTTCCGGACTGGCACTTTTTATCAGGTCAGATTACTGAGCCACGACGTCCTTCAGGGCCTTGCCGGGCTTAAATACGGGCACCTTGGAGGCGGGGATCTTGATGCTCTCCTTGGTCTTGGGGTTGCGGCCGGTGCGCTCGGCACGGCACTTCACCTCAAAGGCGCCAAAGCCCACCAGCTGGACCTTATCACCCTCGGCCAGGCACTGGGAAATGACCTCGATGGCGGCGTTGATGGCGTTCTCGGTATCCTTCTTGGACAGGCCGGCCTTCTCGGCGGCCGCATTGATCAGTTCAGCCTTGTTCATTTGGTGCGTTCCTCCTGTTTTGCTCTGTTGTACTTGATATTTACTTAAGGCAGTGTGCCTTTAAGTTTCCTTGGCGTGCTCCCATAGCTTGTCCAGTTCTTCCAGAGTCATGCCCTCCATGGACTGATTCTGGGCGGCGGCCTGCGCCTCCACCTTGGAGAACCGGCTGATGAACTTGTCGGTGGCTTTGCCCAGCGCCACCTCCGGGTCTACCTTCAAAAAGCGGGAGACGTTGACGGCGGAGAAGAGCAAGTCGCCCAGCTCCTCCTCCACGTTGGTGCCCTCAGCCACGGCGGTTTTCAGCTCCTCCAGCTCCTCGGACAGCTTGTCCAGAGCGCCGGAGATATCCGGCCAGTCGAAGCCCGCCTTTTTGGCCTTTTTCTGCACCTTCTCGGCCCGCCACAGGGCGGGCAGAGAACGGGCCACGGCGTCCAGGGCGTCGGTGTTGGTAGCCTGGCCCTTTTCCTTGCGCTTGAGCTCCTCCCAGTTGGTGAGCACCTCGCCGGTGCCCGACACGCTCACGTCCCCAAACACATGGGGGTGGCGGTAGATGAGCTTTTTGCACACGCCGTCGGCCACATCGTCCAGATTAAACCGGCCGGCCTCCTGCTCCATGCGGGCGTGGAAGAGCACCTGGAGCAGCACGTCCCCCAGCTCCTCCTTCAGGTGGTCGGGGTTCTGCTCGTCGATGGCCTCCACGGCCTCATAGGCCTCCTCCAGGAAGTTGCGGCGGATAGACTCATGAGTCTGTTCCGCGTCCCAGGGGCAGCCGCCGGGGGCGCGGAGAATGCGGACGATCTCCTCCAGGTCCCGAACGTCATAGAAATCTTTATACTGAAAATCTACCATATTTCAAAGCCTCCTGCAACCTCTTTTTCAAAAAAGTCAGCGAATCCGCAAGAGTTTCGCAATCTTATCACCCTTGGGCATCATTTCCAGGTCCTCCTTGGACAGCACCTTCAGCACCACGATGAGGATGGCATATACCACCACGCCGGCCAGGATGCCGCCGCCGGTGGAGATGGCGTTCTTGATAAAGGAGCCGGAGAAATACCGGGCCAGCAGGCCCTGGCAGCCCCAGGCGGCAGCCGCCATAAAGAGCGAGGCGATGAGGGGCTTGACAAAGACAGGAATGAGCCGGGGGGGATTGGGCACCATGCGCTTGATGACGATGAGGTTGAGTACCGACACCACCACAAAGCAGGTCAGGGTGCCAATGGGGGCGCCGAAGATCATGAACTTGGGATTGCCCACCAGGGTGTAGCTGACGATAACCTTGGCCACGCCGCCGATCACCATGGTGATGATGGGCAGGTTGACGATGCCGTTGGCCTGGAGGATGGCGGAGGCCACCACCTGGATACACACGAAGAGGGCGGCGATGCCCAGGATGGACAGCAGGGGTCCGGCAATGGTCTCGTCCACGTTGCCCACGGTGAGCAGCTGGATGATGGGGGTGCCCAGAGCAAACAGGCCGAAGCCGCAGGGCAGGGCGATGAGGGCGGAGATGCGCATGGCGGACTCGGTGGTGCGCTGGGCGCCCCGCCGGTCCCGCCGGGCGATGCAGGCGGACACGCCGGGCACGATGCAGGCGGTCAGGGGCACCATCAGGTTAAAGGGCAGGTTGTAGATGCTCATGGTCTTGCTGTACACGCCGTACAGCTCCCGGGCGGAGTCCAGGATGGGGTCCAGCTGGGTGCCCGGATTGACCAGCACCTCCGTCTGGAAGGCGGCCAGGTTGTCCTGGAAGATGGCCACCGCCTTGGGGAAGATGTCCAGCACACTGTTGGAGATGCCGGTGAGGCCGTCCTGAATGGCGGTAAATACGGTCTGCAGCTGGCTCTGCACCAGGCCGGTGTCGATGAGGTTGACGATGGTCAGGGTGCAGGAACTGAGGGTGATGGGAATGGCCAGCTTGAGCAGCCGGGACAGGATCTGCTTGGAGGTGTCGGGCGTATCGCTGGAGGTAGTCTGTTCCCGCCTGTTGGTGCGGATGTGGTTAAAGGCCAGGAAGGCCACCGACAAAATGGAGCCGATGGACACGCCCAGCAGGGCGCCGGAGGCGGACAGGCGGCTCTTCAGATCCTGGTCGGGGATGGCGGAGTTGAGGATGAGGAAGGCCAGGGCCAGGCCCAGGAACATCTTGGACAGGGCTTCAATGACCTGGGAGATGCCGGTGGGCACCATGTTCATGTGGCCCTGGGCGTAGCCCCGGAAAGCGGAGCAGATGCAGGTGCACAGCACCGACGGGGACAAGGCCAGCACGGCAAAGACGGCCTTCTCGTTCTGCAGCACATACTTGGCCACAATGGGAGAGAACACCGACATACACACGAAGCTGAACAGGCCCATGAACAGGAAGGCGAAGAAGGCCACCTGGAACACCTTGCTCTTCTGGTTCTGGCGGCCCAGGGTGTTGCACTCGCTCACCGTCTTGGACAGGGCCACAGGCAGGCCGGCGGTGGAGATGGTGAGGAAGAAGGTATAGATGTTGTAGGCGGCGTTAAAGTCGCCGTAGGCCTCGTCAGGCAGCAGGGCGGTCAGCGGGATCTTGTAGATGGCGCCGATGACCTTGACGATGATGGTGGTCATGGCCAAAAAGGCCGCCGCGCCGTAGAAGGTATTTTTTTTCTGCTGGTTTGACAACGGTAGTCCCCCTTAGTTGTTCTGGAACAGCAGGGGCAGGGCGTAGTCCGCCACTTCCCGTCGTACCCGCTCCAGGTCGATGGTCAAAAAGTCCCCATCCTTGTATATGACCTTGCCCCGGGCCATATTCATGCACACATCGGAGCCATGGGCGGCGTAGGCCAGGTTGGAGATGACGCTGTGGCAGGGGGTCAGGTTCAGGTGGGAGAAGTCCACCAGGATCAGGTCGGCCTCATACCCGGCCTGGATGACGCCGGTCTGGCGGCCCAGAGCCACGCCGCCGTCCCGGGTGGCCATCTTCAGGGCGTCCAGGGGCAGCAGGGCCAGGGGATCGCAGCCCGCCCCGTTGTGGAGGATGGCGGCAAACTTCAGGTCGCTGAAGAAGTCGGTGCAGTTGTTGGAGGACACGCCGTCGGTGCCCAGACACACGTTGACCCCCGCCTTCTTCATGGCGGGCACCGGGGCGATGCCGCTGCCCAGCTTCAGGTTGGAGATGGGGTTGTGGATGGCGGAGATCCCCTTCTCGGCCATAATGGCCCAGTCCTCCGGGGTGGTCCACACGCAGTGGGCGGCGATGGCCCGGCCGTCCCACACGCCGTAGTCATTGAGGATCTGGATGGGGGTCTTGCCGTGGCGGGACAGGCAGGCCTCGTGCTCGGCGCGGGTCTCGGAGATGTGGACGTGCATCCCCAGCTTGTGCTCCCGGGCATAGCCGGCCATCCACTGCCACAGCTCCTTATGGGAGGTGTACTCCCCGTGGATGGAGGCGTCGATGCGGATCTGGCCGTCGTTGTAGTTGTGCCACTTCTCGGTGAGCTCCCGCTGGGCCACGCAGTCGTGGTTGGTGTCGGGATCAAAGCCCTCCCCGAAGAGGACGCCGCCGCAGCTCAGGTTGGCGCTGATGCCGGCGGAGGCAGCCTCCTGGGCAATGATGTCGGTATGCATATACATATCGGCAATGGTGGTGACGCCGGAGGCGATCATCTCCGCCAGACCCAGGGCGGTGCAGGACCGGACGGCCCGGTCGTCCCAGCGGGCCTCCACCGGAAAGATGTAGTTGTTCAGCCAGTCCTGGAGGTTGTTGCCGTCGCCGTAGCCCCGCATGGCGGTCATAGGCACATGGGTGTGGGCGTTGACAAAGCCGGGCATCAGTACGTTGCCGCGGCCGTCAATCTCCTGGTCAAAGGTCCCCTGAGGGCGGACGGTGCCCACGGAGACGATCCTGGTGCCCTCCACCGCCACATAGGCGCCGGGCATTACGGTGCCCGCCTCGTCCATCAGCACGGCGGTGCAGTTGTGAATGAGAATGGACATAAACTGTTGATCTCCTTTGTTTGTGATACAGAAGAAAGCCCCGTCTTACCCGATCTGCTTCAGGCAGGCCAGTACCAGCCGGGAGAACTTGTCCTTGCAGGCCTCGGCGGCCTCCAGCACCTCCTCCTCGGAGAGGGGCTGATCCAGGATGCCGGCGGCCATGTTGGACAGGAGGGTGAAGCCCAGCACCTGCATCCCGCAGTGGCCTGCCACGATGACTTCGGGGGCGGTGGACATACCCACCGCGTCGGCCCCGGCGATGCGGGCGAAGCGCACCTCGGCGGGGGTCTCGTACTGGGGGCCGGGGAAGTACATATACACGCCTTCCTTCAGCTCAATACCCAGCTCCCCGGCGGCCTTCCGGGCCACGTCCTGGAGGGCGGGGGTGTACAGGTGGGAGGCGTCGGGGAAGCGGACGCCGAACTCGGGCAGGTTCTCGCCCCGCAGGGGGGACTCCATGAAGATCTTGATCTGGTCGGTGATGAGCATCAGGTCGCCCGCCTTCCAGCTGGTGTTGACGCAGCCGGCGGCGTTGGTGACAATGAGGGTGTCGCAGCCCAGCAGCTTGAGCACCCGGACGGCGTAGGCCACCTCCTCGTAGGAGTAGCCTTCATAGTGGTGCATCCGGCCCTGCATGACGGCCACGCTCTGGCCCTCCAGGGTGCCGAATACCAGGCGGCCCTTGTGGCCGGGGGCTGTGGAGGCCTTGAAGTGGGGGATCTCCCCGTAGGGCACGGCCACGGCGTTCTCTACAATATCCCCCATGTAGCCCAGGCCGGAGCCCAGGATCATGGCCACCTTGGGGGCAAAGGTACCGATCTTGCTGCGGATGTAGTCGGCGCTCTCCTGATACTGCGCAAAGGTATAGTGCATAACAGATCCTCCTTAACAGCGGATGAAAGTAAAAGTTTTCGGTCCTATGAAAGGTTAATCTATGCAATTATACACCTTGTAATAGGAAAAAGCAATGAGGATTGCTGTGTGGAATGAGGAACAAAAGTTCCAGAACTCCCCTCTTGACTGGTACGTTTGTTCGATATATAATGGGGCCAAAGGGGGGAGCACGGTGGACCTGATGGATAAGCTGACCATTTTGGCGGATGCGGCCAAGTACGATGCGGCCTGCACCTCCAGCGGGGTGGACCGGCGGGGCGGCAAAGGCATGGGGAGCACCATGGCCGCCGGGTGCTGCCATTCCTTCTCCGCCGACGGCCGGTGTATCTCCCTTTTGAAGGTACTGTACACCAACCGCTGTATCTACGACTGCGCCTACTGCGTCAACCGCCGGTCCAACGACCTGCCCCGGGCGGCCTTCACCCCAAGGGAGCTGGCGGAGCTGACCATGGGCTTCTACCGGCGCAACTATATTGAGGGGCTGTTTCTCTCCTCCGCGGTGTGGGTCAGCCCCGACCGCACCACCGAGGAGATGATATCTGCCCTCACCCTCCTGCGGCAGGAGTACGGCTTTCATGGCTATATCCACGCCAAGGCCATCCCCGGGGCCGACCCGCTCCTTACCCAGCGGCTGGGTCAGCTGGCCGACCGGCTTTCGGTGAATATTGAGCTGCCCAGCGAGGACAGCCTCCATAAATTGTGCCCCGACAAGGAGAAAAAGGCCATTCTGGCCCCCATGGCCCAGATCCGGGACGGCATCACTCAGGCCAAGGGGGAGCTGGTGAAGTATAAGCACGCTCCCCGGTTTGCCCCGGCGGGCCAGTCCACCCAGATGATCATTGGGGCCACCCCTGAGAGCGACAAGCACATTTTGACCCTGACTCAGGCTTTATATGACCAGTACAAGCTGAAACGGGTGTTTTTCTCCGCCTATATGCCTGTGTCCGACAGTTCCCTCCTCCCCGCCCGGCAGGACTTCAAGCCGCCCCTGCTGCGGGAGCACCGGCTGTACCAGGCCGACTGGCTGCTGCGGTTCTACCACTTCCGGGCGGAGGAGCTGCTGGACGAGGCCCACCCCAACTTCGACACCCGGGTGGACCCCAAGTGTGCCTGGGCCCTGGGACATATGGAACGGTTCCCGGTGGAGGTGAACAAAGCCGACTACGAGACCCTGCTGCGGGTGCCCGGCATCGGGGTGGTGTCCGCCCGGCGGATTCTCACCGCCCGGCGGGTGGGGCCCCTCACCTTCTTGGGCCTGAAAACCCTGGGGGTGGTGCTGAAACGGGCCCAGTATTTCATCACCTGCTCGGGAAAAATGCTGGAGGGGTTAAGGGTGAACCCCGACGGGGTGCTCCACCACCTGGTGGCTCTGGAAAGGCCCGCCCTGGCGGGTAATGAGCCGGAGCAGTTGTCGTTGTTTTGAAGGTTACGCCCTCTGGAAAGGAGGTCCCCATGGACTGGCCCAGATTTGCCTACGAATATGATGGCAGCTTTGCCGGATTCCTCACCTGCGTCTTTGCGGCCTACGCCAACAAGGAGGAGCCCGCCTGCTTCCTCACCTACGGGGACGGCCGGGTGACTCTGTGGCCCCAGCGGACGGTGGACACCGACGACCAGAAGGCCCGGCGGGTGTACCGCTCTCTGGACCGGAGCATGGGCCAGCAGGGCCGCCGCCTGGTGACCTACGGCTTTCTCACCTGCCTGGAGGAGCGGGAGCTGGCCCTGTGGGACTTCCTCCGGCTGGGCTATGAGCGGGGGCCGTCGGTGGTGCGGGATCTCACCGATCCCCGGGTGTCCGTCCTGGGCAAGGCGGTCGGGCACCTGACAAACGAGGCCCACCTGCTTAAGGGTTTTACCCGCTTCTCCGACCAGGACGGGGCCCTGGTGGGAGAGATCGAGCCCAAAAACCGGGTGCTCCCCCTGCTGCGGCCCCACTTTGCCGCCCGCTATCCCGGGGAGACCCTGGTGCTCTACGACCGCACCCACCGGGAGGCCCTGTTCTGCCAGAAGGGGAAGTGGGCCATTGTGCCTCTGGACCGGTTCGACCTGGCCCCGCCAAGGGCGGGTGAGCTGGATTACCGGGCTCTGTGGCGGCGGTTTTATGATACCATCGCCATTGAGGGCCGCTATAACCCCAAATGCCGCATGACCCATATGCCCAAACGATACTGGGGTACCATGACGGAGTTTCAGCGGGAGGAGCCCCCTGCCCCCGGTCTGGCCACCCAGACCTGACGGACGTGCTGCAAAATTGCGGCGCGTCCTGTTTTTTCCCGGGAAATCAGGCAGGAAGGGATTCTTCCGGAGACGAATTTTCTTGACAGAAGAGGCGGACAGCCTTAAAATAGATTCGGTGCATTTTTTGAAGAGCAAGGGGTACGCTCTTCAAATTTTTGTGCGGGTCGGACAAATCCGTGCCCGCCGCCCACATGGGAATTGAACAAAACGATTGAACAAAAAATCCAAACAGATGGAGGTGTGAACCCGGCTCATGTTGCCTATTATATTAGCAGCCGTCATCGCGTTCGTGGTCGCGGCTGTGGTGTTTTTTGTGCTCGGCATCCAGTACCGCCGCCGCGTGGCGGAGAAGGAGATCTCCAGCGCGGAGGAGGAGGCCAAGCGCATCATCAACGAGTCCATCAAGAGCGCCGAGAGCAAGAAGCGCGAGGCCCTGGTGGAGGCCAAGGAGGAGATCCTCCAGGCCCGCAACGAGTACGAACGAGAAGTAAAAGAGCGCCGGGCCGACCTGCAGAAGCAGGAGCGGCGCTTGCAGCAGAAAGAAGAGAACCTGGACCGCAAGACCGAGAACATTGAGAAGAAGGAGGACACCCTGCAGCGCAAGCTGGCCGAGCTGGAAGAGGCCCGGGAAGAGGTGGCCACCGTTAAAAAGACCCAGATGGAAGTGCTGGAGCGCATTTCCGGCTTCACCGCGGAGGAGGCCAAGGATTACCTGATCAGCCAGCTGGCCGAGGAAGTGACGCATGAGTCGGCCATGAAGGTGCGGGAGATCGAGGCCCAGTTCAAGGAGGAGGCCGACCAGCGTGCCAAGGAGATCCTGTCCCTGGCCATCCAGCGCTGCGCCGCGGACCATGTGGCGGAAGCCACCGTCTCTGTGGTACCCCTGCCCAACGATGAGATGAAGGGCCGCATCATCGGCCGCGAGGGCCGCAACATCCGCACGCTGGAGACCCTGACCGGCGTGGACCTGAACATCGACGACACCCCCGAGGTGATCACCGTCTCCTGCTTCGATCCCGTCCGCCGGGAGATCGCCCGGCTGGCGCTGGAGAAGCTGATCCAGGACGGCCGCATCCATCCCACCCGCATCGAGGAGATGGTGGAGAAGGCCAAGCGGGAGGTGGACGCCACCATCAAGGCCGAGGGCGAGCGCGCCGTGTTCGAGACCAACGTCCACGGCCTGCACCCCGAGCTCATCAAGCTGCTGGGCCGGATGCGCTACCGCACCAGCTACGGCCAGAACGTGCTCAACCACTCCATCGAGGTGTCCCACCTGGCGGGCCTGCTGGCCGCCGAGATCGGCGCCGACGTCACCGAGGCCAAGCGGGCCGGCCTGCTCCACGACCTGGGCAAGGCCATCGACCACGAGGTGGAGGGCTCCCACGTCCAGATCGGCGTGGAGCTGGCCCGGAAATATCGGGAGAGCGAGAACGTGATCCACGCCATCCAGGCCCACCACAACGATGTGGAGCCCCAGACGGTGGTGGCCTGCCTGGTTCAGGCGGCCGACGCCATCTCCGCTGCCCGGCCTGGTGCCCGGCGTGAGAACCTGGAGAACTACATCAAGCGTCTGGAGAAGCTGGAGGAGGTCACCTCTTCCTTCCCCGGTGTGGAGAAGTCCTACGCCATCCAGGCGGGCCGGGAGGTCCGCATCATGGTGGCTCCCGACAAGGTCAGCGAGGACCAGATGGTGCTGCTGGCCCGGGACATCGCCAAGAAGATCGAGGAAGAGCTGGAATACCCCGGCCAGATCAAGGTGAACATGATCCGGGAGACCAAAGTGGTGGATTACGCCAAGTAATCAGAGGGATGAAACCGGCGGGCTGCATCAGCAGCCCGCCGGTTTAGACTGTCGAAAAAGACCCCTGGCCAAAGGTTTCGGAGGGAAGGATAGTGTGAAAGGGAACCGTCAGGGTTCCCTTTCGCGTGCAATCAAACAACTTTTGAGGACTTATGGAAGGCCTCAAAAGTTTAGCAGACAGTCAAAAAAGTGGCCGCAGCCACTTTTTTGACTGTCTGAACCGGCGGGCTGCATCAGCAGCCCGCCGGTTTTTGTTTAGATGCCTTTGTATTTTCGCCGGGTGGCGATGCCTCCCCGGATGTGGCGCTCGGCCTTGTTCTCCTCCAGCACCCCCTTTACCTGGAGGTACAGGGGCCGGTTGAAGGAGGGCAGGCGTTCACTGAGGTCCTTATGTTTCGTCGTGACGAATCAGAACGGTTTCATCCAGGCCCAAATCACCGAACAGGCGCAGATAAATGTCCACATTCCCGTCCTTGTCCACCTCGATCTTCTGGATGATCCGCTTGAGCTGGGCGTTGGTCATCTGCCGTACATCGGCAATGTCCTCAATCTCCTTGAAGGTTTGATGCAGGATGGTTTCCAGCTGCTCCCCCTTGGTGAGGTGGTAGGACACCATTTTCAGCTCATTTTCCAGCCGCTCGATCTCTTTGCGCATTCCGCCAATCTTGTCGTTGAGTTCCTCCCGGCTAATCAGATCGTCAGCATACATATCCATGTATTTCTGCCGGGTCTTTTGCAGCTTGGTAAGCTGGGAAGTCAGTTCCTTTTCATAGTTCAGGTTTTCATCCTTTGCCCTGTAGACCCGCTGGAATTCCCCTACCACATAGCGGATGACATTCTTCTTTGCTTTCAGCAGCCCGGCGAAGTATTCCTGCAAAACCTCAATGAGTTCCTCCTCGTCTACCGTCACAGCGTTGGGACAGTTGTCTGCCCCTTTGCCGTTGTGGCCGGAGCAGACCCAGCGGACATAGGTGTTCTTATAGGTGCGGACAGTCCGCCGGAAGGACCAACCGCATTCTTTACATCGAATCAGAGTGGAGAACAGATACTTATTGCTTTGTCTCATTTTTTCCACTTTGAACTGACGTCCTCGCTCCTCCATCATACGCTGAGCCTGTTCAAAGGACTCCGGGTCAATAATACGCAGTTCCGGACGTTCTACGACCATCCATTCCGAGACATCCTTGTCTGCCCGCTGGCCGGTCAAAAAGTCAGTGACCTCCTGTTTGCCGTTGATAATCTTCCCCGTATAGAGTTCATTGGTCAGGATACGGCAGACGCCAGCCTGGCTCCATTGGCAATTTCGCTTGGTACGCAACCCCCGCTCGTTGAGCAGGATAGAGATTTTAGCTGCACCGTAGCCATCTTTGAGGTACCACTGGTAAATTTGGCGGATCACCGCAGCCTCTTTCTCATTGATAGCAAGATTGAAGTAGTCACCAATGGTCTTATCGTACCCGTAGACAATGTTGGGGACGCGGCCTTTTTCCGCGTTCATCTTCTTGCCGAATTTCACGCGCTTGGAGGTGTTGGCGCTCTCCTCCTGGGCCAGAGCCCCGAAGATGGTCAGCACAAATTCGCTGTTGCCCATGCTGGTCATGTTGGCGGTCAGGAACTGCGTTTCAATTCCTAGTGCCTTTAATTTACGAACATTTTGTAAGAGGTCAACGGTATTTCTAGCAAAGCGTGAAATGTCTTTGACTACCACCATCTCAAAAAGCCCATGCTCTGCATCCGCCATCATCCGCAGGAACTCCTTGCGGTTCTTTATTTTTGTCCCGGAAATACCCTCGTCGGCATAGAGGCGCACAAGATTATCTCCAGTGCGTTTGGTATATTCGGAAAAGAACTCTTTCTGCGCTTCCAGGCTGTTGAGTTGATCTTCCTTGTCGGTAGAAACGCGGCAGTAAGCAGCGATGTTCATAGCAAAACCTCTCTGTTAAAATCAAGCCTTCCTGTTGCATCTTTATTTTATCATGAAGTGATTAATAGTACAACAGGAAAAGGGACACCCCACTCATGCAGGGTGTCCCTCACTGTCCTTTTTTCTGGCGTCATCCGGCCCATCGGCGGCTTGCTGTATGGCAAGCCGTGCCTTTTCCTGACTTGCTTCCACAAAAACTTTTAATATGTAATCAGCGGTGGCTACCGCTGAATTTGGATTGTGAAACCGGTAATTTAGCCTGCGCTCCTTCACAGCAGTAGCTCACCTCCTGTTTCCAAGGCTTTATCCCCAATATATGCGTACCGTTGTAAAAAATGTCCCCTCTCTACGGGCTACATCTGTGATATAATAAGTAATAGCAACCTTTATCGCCTCAACATGTGGTCAATTTCCAGGTCTATCTGGGGACGCAGGATACGAGCCTTGTTTTGTGCCTCTAGTTCCCGCCTGCGCGCTCCGGCAGGTGTGATCTCTCCTCGCTGTTCCTTTTGCCAATCCACTAACGAGAGATGGTTGACTGGTTCTCGGCCATAGCGACCTTGCACGAAGAGACTTTCGTGGCTGACTCGGACATCTAGACCGTTGCGCTCATAGGCTAGATTTTGGACAAGTGCCCATTGCTCCCGCCAGATATCAATGTATTTCCGCTTATTGTGTTCACGGTCTTTCCTCTTGCTGAACCCATCCAACTCTACTGTGCGGGTGGGAACGATGATATGAACATGGGGATTATTCCTTGAAGGATCTTGATAGTTGCGTCCTTCGTGTATTGCAGCGATTGCACATAGTCCTCGACTCAAGAAGTTTGTCTCTATGAATTCACTGATGATCTGAATTAATTCCTGCCGGGGGAGTTCGTTTGGGAGTGACCCTTTAAACTCCCTTGCAGTTCGGGCATCATAGCGGTGCTCTGCTTCCTCAATGGCGTTGCAGAGATGCTGGAGGTCGTGGAATGCAGGCGGTGCATTGGCAGGCTGGAATATATTGTAATATAGTACATCTTTTCGCTGCTTGTAGTAGGTCGTACTCTGATAGGGGTCGCACAGTCGTTTACCACTGATATAGTTTGCCAAACGAGTAACAGAGCGGCCCTTGCCGCGGCTGATGACTTGCACTTCGAGATGGTAGTTAGCCATGGATACCGTTCCTTTCTCTAGACTTTTTTCTGCCTGTCCACTTACACATCGATGTCCTAGGAGATAGTTGACGCTTTGCTGCTGGCATTATCTTGGAGCTGCTGAACCAGATCACGCCTGTTGGAGAGGTAGGACAGGAGGACTTCTATATGTCGAAATCGTTCCTGTGTTTCAGTCTCTGTTCTTTCTGGGACGATCTCGCTCAGCTCCGGGAAGTATTTCAATACCAAGCCGCCGAGGATATACTTAAGCTGATCCTTCTGTTTGCGCTTATTATCGTTGGCCTGCTTTTGAGCCAGCCGTCTCTGGTGTTCCATAGATCGGGTTCGCCTATCAGCGTTCTTTATCCTCTCCTCAATCATGAGTATCACTGCTCCCTCGTTGCAAAAGAATGGGTTCGAGTGGGTATTGGTAAAGCTCCTAGAAGGTACATTAATTTCACTTGGAGCAAACTTTTGTACGCGCAAAAAACCGTGCGGAGTTAATAGCAGAACATCCTTTAATGTGGCAAGTTCGTGGGGACAGACCATCCAGTCCCTCACCTCGCTAGTCTGAATACTGTACTCAACAGTGTCCTTCATGGAAGTACCTAGTTGCTGGCTGACGCTATGATGCCGTTGGATGCGCGTTCCGATCAGCTTGCAAAGGGTTTCTTGGGTCTCTGGGTCATTAGCCCGCAAAATGGCTTGGAACTGGCAGTTGTCCAAGATGATGCGTCGCTCTGATTCCCCGTAGATTGCATCGATCTGGGCGATACTCTGAACCATGAGACAGATGTTGACCTTCTTGCTCCGCAGAGTAGCCATGGCAGCCGGGAGCATTTCCAGCTTTCCAAATCGCGCAAATTCGTCCAGCAGTAAGAGCGTCTGTGGGATTTGTTCTGCTTCCAGGCAGTATTTCTCTGGCCGCCGCTCCAAGTAACGCAGAAGTTGTGTCAACATAAGATTGACTGCTCCGCCCCACTGCTCCACTTTGTTTGCCGGAATATGCAAGAAAATATTGGTGTGCTCCAGATCATTCCAGTTAAAGCACATGGCCCCCTCTCTCACACCTCGGAAGGCGTGACCGATGTAAGGATCACTGGCGAAAAGCATGAGTTTATTACGCAGGCCACGGTCGATTGCAGCCAGTACATCAGCTTTCAGAGCCATAGGACTTCCTAGGAGCATCTTTACCTGAACGTCCTCGCTGACAGAGATCGTCTCACATAGAGAAGAAATGTCGGTACTCATAATTTCGCAGACTGTTTCACTGAAACTCAGGCCAAGTTTGAAAAAATAGAGGAGTGACGCAGCGAATAGGGCTTGCTCAGACTCAACCCAGAAGGGCTGGTTGTCCTCCATAGCAGCGGGGACAATCGCCAGGACAATTTCCCAGATATTACTCATAAGATTGCTTGCAGAATCCTCCAACAGCCACCAGAATGGGTCATAACTGGGACCATCCGTTTGAGTGGGATCGAAGATAAGGTATGGACGGACAGCGGTTCCGCTTTGGTATAACACTTCGTACCGCTTAGAGAGCTCGCCCTTTATATCTGTCGCACAAATCGCACCGTGCCAACTTTTTAGTGTAGGCGCTGCGACTCCGTAACTTTTTCCGCTCCCATTTCCACCAACCACGAGGATATTTCCCTCTTCCCCTTCGGGTATCCCGACAAGAGAGTCTTGGTCATCCGCCTCAAGATAACCGAAAGTGAACCCACTGGCATCATCCTTGAGAAGCAGACAGTTAGGTGCTTCTCCAATATCACCCCTTTCTATTTGAAATTGATACTTTTTTCTTAGGGAAATTGCCCCCGCACGCTGTTCGTAGTCGTAGATGCCCGCTTTGACGGGTAGCTTGATTTTCTCCCTTTTGGACAAATGCATCACCTCTTCACTTGACTTTCTGGCTACAATTCTAGCCAATTTGAGCCGGGAGAGTTGGGACAAAAATTTTTGGAGGTAATCATGAAGACCTATTTCCCCGAAGACAGTGTGTTTAGCCGCACAAAGAACTTCCGTTGGAATTCAGCGCCCTTAGAGAAACAGTACCGTGAAGACAAAGATTGTTTTTTGGATCTGGAAATACTCGGAGAGGTGATTGCAAAATTTTGCGAAAACAGTTTTATTAAAGAACTCTCTCCATCAGAACGTTTGGATCGAGTCCTCCGAAAAATATATGATATGATAAAAAAGTCAGATTTGGCATCCCAGCTATTCTGTGTGGACTCTCCACTTGCACACCACGCTTATGAGGCATATGTATTTGCTGTATGTAGTTCCTTTTTGCACGCAAGTAAGCGAGTGAAAGCAATGACATATCTTGACTTTGTAAAGAAAAATCATCCACTCGATTTTGTAAATCCAGACTCTCCAAATTACAGGGAACCATTCCTGTTACAATCAGAGGCAGACAAACTGCGGAAATTCCGCCAGCGTCGCTTAAATCAAGGGCGGGTATATATCAAGGAAGGTACTCAGTGGAATGCGATAACCAAAGATAGCGAGTATGAATGGACTCGTTATTACGATTTGGAGGAAACAGATGATGTTGTCAGTAAAGTGGACAAACGCATCGGAAATCTTTACAAGGGAATCAAGGATGCTTTAAATACAGAGCAAGACGGCGGGTATCAAGATAGGGTGCAGAAATCGTATAAGAAATTCTTGTCGAAATTAAGGAAAATAAAATATGAAGATTTTTTAGAGCTTTATAAAGCAGATTTGACCCGTATTTGCAAAAGCACAAAAGATAATAAGTATCTTGGAATAAATCTATACAGACTTGAAAGACGGCTTCAGCCTCATAAAATCATAAATGAAGTAAAAAAATTGACGGAGTGCAGCTCTCCAGAATTAGAAGCTGAATTGTTGCTCAAAACGGTTTTCTTAAATGAAATCTGTTTCCCGAAGATCTACGAGGATCTCCTGCCTAACCCAGTTGGCCTCATTGATCGTTATGCAAATGAATTTTACTATACCTTGAACGACGAGATGGTAATCAGTAATTTGATTCTTGATGTGCTGGTAGAAAAAGGCTTTTTAGGGGAAGAGTGGGAGGCTATGCTCCTTAATAAAGTAAATGGAATGGCTGATGAAGTATTTTATAATCCCGAAAAAGCAAAAGAAGAGTTAAATACACGCGATTTTATGGCAGATCATGCCCAAGAGAAATTTATCCGGCTACTTCATGCAGGTGTGTTTATTGAAACTCACATGGCGTGTAATTTTAAGTTTAGCATTATGGATTTGTTGATTTAATTTTATAGAAACCATTTCCCAGTATTTCATTATGAAGCCTTGTCCACCGGGCGGTGAGATCCCAGAGCTGAATAAATTTTCCGTAAGCAACTGGATTTGCTTAAGTGGGGCAGTGACAATAAAGGTAAAGCTTATGGAAAATTTAGGCAGGGCTGGTGTCGAGGTGCCCGGTGGACAAGGGCTCTATTGCTGATATTTCAGGTATCTATACAAGGTAGCTTTTTTGATGCCCGTTAAGTCCTCGATTTCAGCCACGGTATGTTGGCCAGACACATAGAGCTTGAGTGCTTGGTTCAACCTATGCGGGTTGCACCGGGGCCGTCCACCTTTTCTACCACGGGCCCGGGCGGCATTTAACCCCTCCCGGGTACGCTCGGCGATTACATCCCGTTCAAATTGAGCCAGGGCAGACATGAGAGTGAAGAGTAGCTTGCCAGTAGAGGTGCTGGTGTCGATTTGCTCTTTGAGGCTCACCAACTGCACCCCTTTTTTGTTCATCTGCTCTACCAATTCAATGAGGTCTTTGGTGCTCCTGCCCAGTCTGGAAAGGGACTCCACAATGACTGTATCTCCTGACGCTATGTGGGAAAGCAGCTTGTTTAGCTCTGGCCGCTCTCGTTTGGTACCGCTCATTTTTTCCTGAAAGATAATTTCCGCTCCATGTTGCCGAAGCATGTCCAACTGCCGCTCCAGATTTTGGTCAGCAGTGGATACTCTGGCATATCCAATCAATTGGTGATGCATAGTTCCCTCCTCTGTCTCAAAAACGTATGGTAATTGATATATTGATTTTGATACGGGTTTTGCAACAGAAACAGAGGTACAAAAGGTGTCGTTTGACTCCTTTTCACTCTTGTCTTAAAAACGAAGGTTATTGAGACTACAGAAATTGTTCCTTAGGCCAGGTTACTATGTTGGGACTTTATCTATGTCTCGCTGAGGTATACCCTAACGATACCCCTGCCAGCTGGGGATTCCGTACAGCTCCTCCTCGATCTCATCGGTGGAGTACCCGGCCTCCAGCAGCTCGTCGATGTCCTCCGGCGTATAGCCCAGCGCGGAGGCAATGTTCTTGAGGGTGCGCAGATAGCTCCGGTCCGGCTGATACGAGCGGGCGCAGGGATGCCATGGGCGATAGATCGGATAGGTCATCATGAACTGTCCCGCCGTGGTCAGGCCATGCTTGTCCCATCTCAGGATCTCCCCGTCAGAAACCGGTACCTCCCGGAAGGGCTCCCCGGCCAGCCAGGTGCGGTTTACTGCCTGATGCAGAATGGCCAGGGTTGAGGCGTAGATGTACAGCCCCAGCCGCGGGTAATGCCAGATGGTCAGCGGGTTATCCCCCT